>CAZIVU010000016.1:0-14287 GCA_964542865.1 uncultured bacterium
TTGAGTCTGAAGAGGTGGTAGAATGATTACACAATTTTTTGGGTAAGTCTCGAATGCGAGCTTTGTATCTATAAGCTTTGAAATCCCCTCAATTGCCCTGTCCCTTTCATCAAGGTACTCGTTAAGCCTTTCCCTGTCGGACTGGTAGAACCTTATGCTTGCGTTTATCTTTGAGAGCTTTTCAAGGAGGTTGTTGAGGCTTCCAACCTTCTGGTTCAGCGATTCAACGGCGTTCTCCTTTACCTTCCTGAGGTTGTCGTAGGTTCCCCTGATTCCGGAAACGAGCGTCTTCGCCTTCTGTATGAGGCTGTACCTTGCGGGTATGTCGCCCGGGTTTGAGACGACGTCATTCAGGGCATCGAAGAAGCCGTTGAAGAGGTCGGAAATGCCCGTTCCATTCACGTCGTTGAAGAGCCCCTCAACCTGCTCAAGTATGTCTTTGTACTCCGACAGCCCGCTTACGGTCTGGTTCAGGGTAACCTTCCTTGAGAATATGGACCTGCTGAAAGCCCTTTCGATATCTGCAAGGTGGACCCCACCTCCGGGAAGGTCTGCAAGCTCCGGCAACTGCCTGCTGTAGCCGTCTGTGAAGGCGTTAGATATGTTCTTGTTGGTTATATTTATAGCCTCCCTGTTCGTGAGGAGGGACTGTCCGGCAAGGGAGAGGCTGTAAAAAAGGGACATCGCACCTCCTAAACCTTTACATCTATTATACTACCATTGTCCGAGGTGGAGACCTCCTCGAGGGATTGCTCGATAAAGTTAACGAGAAGCTCCCTCTTCATCTGGAGGATCTCCTTGAGGAGGGAGATGTCCACAACGCTCCTGACAGGCGTAACCATGCTGTTCCCCTGAAAGGTTTCTCAGTTTCGTTATCGGGAGCTTCTCAGATTTTTTTACTGAAGGTGGAAGCTCCAGACCTCCCCATACTTCCGGAGCTGTTGTACTTGATGTCGTTCATTATTGAGCCGGCAATTCTCTCAATGAATCCTAACTGGCTCATCGCAAGGGCTTCGTTCCTGCTGTTGAGCCTTTCAACCTCCCTCAGCTTTGAACTGAAGGGGGAAAGCTCCTCGGCATCAAGCTCCAATATGCTTTTCAGGAGCTTCCTCTTCTCGTTGAGCGTTTCCTCAAGCTTCTCTAAAAGCTCCGGCTCAAAGACTGCCTTCAGGAGGAGATACCTCTCCCTCTTCAGAACCTCTATCAGCTTCTCAAGCGTTTCCAGAACCATCTCTCACCCCGCCCTTACGGAGATTGCAACGGTGTCTCCCTCTTTCAAGCCGCTTAAAATCTGTGTGAACATGTCGTCAGACCACCCAACCTCAACAGGAACCTCAACAACCCTTTTCCCGGAAACCTTGTAGACAACGTACCTTCCACTCTTCCACTTAACGGCACTGTTGGGAACCACAAGGACGTTTCTCCTTACCCCCGTTATCACCCTGTTGTGCGTTGTCATCTCCGGACGAAGAAGCCTGACGTCGTTGAAACCCCTAACGACGACTATGTAGTAAACGACGTTGTTTAGAACCTTTGGCTTCGGGTAGATTTCTGAAACCTTTCCCTTGAAAACCTTTCCCCTGTAAGTGTCAACCGTAAACTCCACCTCCATTCCCCTTCGTATCTTCCCTATCTCGGTTTCATCTACGTAAACCCAGTTCTCAAGCCTCTCAGGATTCAGTATCGTCACAAACTCAGGAGCATTTAACCCCGCCACAACAGTTTCCCCCTTCTGGGTCGACACGTATGATATCACACCCCCGATGGGGGCGTATATGTAGGAGTAGGAAAGCCTTATCTTTTTCTGTTTGAGGTCTGCCTCAGCGGCTTTTAGCTTGCTCCGGTACTCGTTTCTAATCTCGTCGAGCTTCTTAACCGCCGAATCAAGCTCAAGCTTGGCGTTTTTGAGGGATTCCTTTGAGGACTTAAGGCTCTCCCTCGCGGCTACGTACTCAGCCTTTGCCTTTCTCAACCTCTCCTCGGTTGAGAACCCCTCCCTGTAAAGCTCCTCTTCCCTTTCAAACTTCCACTTTTTTAGGGAGAAGTTTGCCATTTCGCTCCTGAGCTTTGCCCTTGCCGATTCAACCTTTGCCCTCAGTGATTTGACCTTTAGCTCCTGTGCCTTTATCCTGTCCGGGTACGTCGTCTTTATGGACTCAAGGTTTGCGAGCGATTCCTTCAGTGCTTCCTTAAGCTCCCTGTTGTCGATGACAGCTATGAGCTCCCCCTTTTTAACGATGTCCCCAACCCTGACGTTCTCCTTGATGACGGTTCCCGATATCCTTGCCCCGACTTTAACCTCTGCACCGACCTGAGGCTTGACTATGCCTGTTGCTTCAACCACGCTTCTGACGGTTCCCCTCCTCACCTTTACCGTCTCAACGGGAATGAGGACGGCTTTCCTGTGCTTTAGTGCAAAAAAACCCGCAGCGGCAAGGAGAAGAAAAACCAATAAAAGAGCAACCTTCTTCACCATTTCCTCCACGCCTTTTCGGAAAGGAGCGTTCCCGAGTACCTGAGGGTCTTAAAGTATGCAATGTTGAGGTCAACGAGCGTATCTATGAACTGCTCCTGAGCACTCTTCAGCTCGTCAAAGGCGGTAAGGAGCGATACGATATCCGATACCCCCTTTTTGTACTCCTGAAACGTTCTCCTGTAAGACCTCCGGGCAAACTCAAGGTATTCCTTAGCGGACTTCACGTTTGCCCTTGCGCTTTCAAAGTCGCTTATGGCGTTTAAGACCTGCCTCCTCACCCTGTTTATCTCCCTCTTCAGCTTCAGGAGTGAGATGCTCCTCTCCTCCATCTTTGCAAGGGCTCTGTACTTCGTCTGTCCGCTGTCAAATATTGGCCACTGGAGAACTGCTGAGAGGCTCCAGCTGTTATCCTCGGGAGGCCAGTAGTAATCCTGCCTGCTGTAGGATATGTTCAGGGAGACCGAAGGGTAAAGAGACCTTTTCTCAAGGTTTACGCTCTCCTCCTCAATGTCAACAAGCCTTTTAGCCTTCCTTACCGATGGCCTCTCCCTCTCGGCAACCTCTAATAGCTTTCCGCTGTCGGGGAGGGAGAGCCTCTCCTTCAGCCTGAACTCCGGCGTGATGTCAACGTTTTCACTAACGTTAAGTATCTCCCTCAACCTGTTCTCAACCTTCCTGTAGCCGTTCCTTGCGGTCTCAAGCTCCTTCCTGCTCCTCTCAAGGTTTGCCTTTGCCTTTAGAACGTCGCTGAGTAGGACAAGCCCCTCCTTTCTCTTCTTCACGCTTACCCTGTATATCTTCTCGGCGCTCTCAAGCCTCTCCCTCCTTATCCTCAGCTTCTCCTTCCAGCCTTCAAGCTTTATGAACTGCTCTAAAGCCTTGAGGTACTCATCAAGCCTCGTCTCTGAAAGCTCCTGACTGCTGTAGTCTATGTAGTACCTGTCTATCTTCAGTTGTGAGAACCTCTGGAAGTTAACGGGGTTTGCCGTTACGCTGAACCCGTAGGAGTATGACTGGTTCCAGTACTTTCCCGAAAACCCCCGATAGGGGTAGAAGAGGGTTGCCGATGACTGGAGTGAAAAGGTCGGGAAAAAAGCCCTGAGCGTTGATTTTCTGCTGTAAACCTTCGATTTGAGCTCATGCTTCTTCAGCGCTATGTCAAGGTTGCTCCTCTCAACGAGGTTCAGAAGTCCCTCCACTGTCAGGGCATCCGCCGAGACGGGGAGGAGCATCAGAATGAGAATCAGGACTTTACCCTTATTCCGCAGTGCTGACATAGTGAGGCTTCCCTCTCATAACCTTCAGGAGATTTGATATTCTCCTCCTTGGGAATGTAAAAGTCAACAGTAAACCAGGCTCTGTCTTTCAAGCCGAGGCTCTTCAGGACGCTGTAAGCCGTGAGCCTCGCATCACCGCAAGCCTCTGAAGCTGTTGAGAGGCCGTTCCACGCATCTCCGCAGATGAATACCCTTCCCTGAACCTTTCTCTTCGGGTCAACCCCCAGCCTCCTGAGGAGGTCAACGTCCCTTTCAAAGCCGAGAGCCGGGACCACGAAGTCAAAATCAACGGTGACCTTTCTGCCATCTCTGGTGAAAACCGCTCTCCTTCCCGAAACCCTTTCAGGAATGTAGGACGTGTAAACGTTTACGCCTTCAGCCATTGCGCTATCAACCTCCCCTCTCTGAGCCCTTATCTCGTTGAAGCTCCTCCTGTAGAATACGGATGCTCTGGCTCCCATTCTCACGGCAAGCCTTGCAACGTCAAATGCGGTATCACCTGCCCCGATGACGATGACCCTTCTGCCCTCAAGGGGAGGAGGGGATTTCAGGAACTTTAAGGGGAAGATGAGTCTGTCGGATGAGACCGGGAAGTCCGGTTTCCTCTCCTTTCCGGCTCCAACTGCAACCACCACTGCATCGTATCCCGTAAGCTCATCCAGCGACCTGACCTCCCTGTTGAGGAGCAGGTTAACGTTCCTGAAGCTCAGCGCAAACCCTATCTCTTTCCTGACGAGATCCCTGTCCAGCTTGAAATCGGGAATTGCGTTCAGAAGTCCTCCCGGTTCTCCCTCCCTTTCAAAGATGTCAACCTGAACGCCGCAGGAGGAAAGGAAGTAGGAAACCGTTATGCCGGCAGGTCCTGAACCTATTACCGCAACCCTCTTCCCCGAATCCCCGAAAAGGGGTTCCCTCTTTTCAACGTTAAATCCCTCTAAGAACTTCCTTCCAAACTCCCTGTGAACCTCCCTTATCCTGAGGCTCCTTTCGGGGAGGATGCCGCACTTTTCTTCGCAGGGAGCGGGACAGATCTCCCCCAGCGTAAACGGTAGAGGGTTTGAGGTGCAGAAGTTTCCAAAGGCTGATATGAAATCCCCCCTCTCAACGAGTGACATGAATGAGGGGATGTTAACCCCCGCGGGACAGAAGTCCTCACACGGGGATGACTCCCTGAAGGGCTGTCTTCCCGCATCAAAAGCTTGAACGGCGTAAGCGAAAAGCTCAACGGCTAACAGCGAGAGCGTTCCGTAGTCGGGGGAGAAACCTATAAGGTAGACGTAGTAGAACGGAATGAAGAAGACAGCCATGAAGAAGATGCCCGTTACGATCCTTCCCGAAGCGATCTGCCCGAGGCCCGGAAGGATGAGAGACAGGATAAAGCTCCTTCTCAGCCTCCTGAGGGTTTCCCGCCCTGACCTCTGGTATCTCTCGTCCGGGTATCTAAACCTCATGGGAAACCTTTACGACCTGACAGAGCTTCTCGTAGGGTAATCCGGCTTCAACCGACTGAAGTGCAAGGTTTAACCCCTCATTTACGTCCTTCACAACGCCGGCAGAAAGCAGGGCGAAGGCGGAGTTTATGACAAGCATATCCCTTTTCGGGGACCTGTCCCTTCCTGTAAGAACCTCCTTCAGGATATCAACGTTCTCCTGAACCGTCTTTCCCCCCTCTATATCCTCAAACTTTGCCCTGTTGAAGCCGAAGTCTTCCGGGTAAACCGTGTAGCTCTTAATCTGCCCGCCCGAGACCTCCGTTACCTTCGTTGCGTCACAGACGGTTATCTCATCGGTTCCATCTTCACCGTGAACTATGAAAGCCCTCTCAACGCCGAGCCTCAGAAGAACCTTTGCAATCTTTTCCGTTAATCCCCCATCGTAAACGCCGAGGAGGTGCTTCAGGGCACCTGCCGGGTTTGTCAGGGGACCCAAAATGTTGAAGATCGTCCTTATGCCAAGCTCCTTCCGTGTCCTTGCAACAAATGCCATTGCAGGGTGAAACTTCGGGGCAAACATGAAGCCGAAGTTTGTAATCTCGATACACCTTGCAACCTGTTCAGGCTCAAGTTCGATCTTTACCCCGAACGCCTCGAGAACGTCGGCACTTCCGCACCTGCTTGAAACCGAGCGGTTCCCGTGTTTTGCCACTGGAACGCCGCAGGAGGCGACGACAAGGGCTGTTGCCGTTGAAACGTTAAACGTTCCCTTCAGGTCTCCGCCGGTTCCGCACGTATCAACGATTCTCCTTCTCAGCTCCTCACTCAGGGGAACCTTCCTGCTCTTCTCCCTCATGACCGATGCTGCTCCTGCAATCTCCCCGTCCGTTTCCCCCTTCATCCTGAGCGATACGAGTATCGCAGCGGTCTGGACATCGCTAAGGTTCCCCTCCATTATCAGGTTGAACAGCTCCCGCGACTGCTCAAAGCTCAGGTTTTCCCTTTCAACGATTTTCGTTATGAAGTCCCTGTAGTCCATGGCTCCTCCGCAGGGCTATTATACAACGCTCAGCAGGGAAATAGCATGTAGATGACGTCTGACAGCCAGTGAAAGATTATGGGAGCGATCAGGGAGCCGCTCCTCTCATAGATGAAGCCGAAGACAAGGGCCGGGAAGAACGTCCGGAACATGGCCGGGTTGTAGTATATAAGAACGTGGGCAAGTGCAAAGAGGAAGCTCGTTATGAGGTTTGCCTTTGTCAGCTTCCAGACAATAGCTTCGTTCTCCATCGATGCGTACATAAATCCCCTGAAGAACACCTCCTCGGGGATTGATGCGAAGATGAGGTAGGCAAGTGCGTATGACACGTTGATCTTCGGGTTGAAACTCCCGTTAAGCCAGTAGCAGGCGGCGCAGTATACGGGGAGGATGAGAGCGGAAACGGAAACTCCCCAGATAATACCCCTTTTGAAGTTCCTGAACCCGATGTCTTTCGGCGTCAACCTGTAAACCGCAAGCGGTATAAGGAGCATGGCAAGGGCGTTTATGCCGGCAGATTCTCCCCTTAGAAACCTTACCGTTACGGCTGACAGGAGAACAACGAAAAAGTAGGGTTTAACGAAGTTGCACCTCTTACACCTGTCAAGCATCGCCCTTCCCTGTGCTAAAATTTACCAGAATCTGGAGGAGATTATGGCAAATTATAGCGTTAAGGTTTACGTGAGCTACAGGAAAGGGGTTTTAGACCCGCAGGGGAAAGCCGTTGAGAAGGCTGCCCACAGCCTCGGCTTTGAAAAGGTCAGGGATGTCAAGGTCGGGAAGTTCATAACCATGGAGGTTGAGGCGGGCTCCGAGGAGGAGGTAAGGAGGGAGGTTGAGGAGATGGCGAGGAAGTTCCTTGTCAATCCGGTCATTGAGGAGTTCAGCTTTGTGGTTGAGAAGGAGAACGGATGAGGTTCGGGATTCCGGTATACCCGGGAAGCAACTGCGACAGGGACGTTGGATGGGTTATAGAGAACGTTCTCGGAGAGGAAATCAGGTACCTCTGGCACAAGGAGAAAGACCTGTCCGGTATTGACTGCGTAATAATCCCCGGCGGCTTCTCCTACGGGGACTACCTGAGGGCCGGAGCCATGGCAAAGCTCTCCCCCGTATCGGAGGCTATCTTTGACTTTGCTGAAAGGGGAGGACTTGTAATGGGAATTTGTAACGGCTTTCAGATACTCCTTGAGATGGGTCTCCTTCCGGGGGCAATGCTTCCGAACAGGACGCTCAGCTTCATATGTGAGTTCGTTAGCCTCAGGGTTGAGAACAGCGGAACACCTTTCACTCACCTATACCGCGATGGGGAGGTTCTCTCCATTCCCATTGCCCACGCAGAGGGAAACTACACGTGCAGCGATGAGGTGCTGAAGGAGATAGAGGATAACGGGCAGGTTGTTCTCAGGTACTGCTCCCCGAACGGCGAGGTTGATGAGAGGTTCAACCCCAACGGCTCAAGAAACAACATAGCCGGAATAGTTAACAGAAAGGGAAACGTCTTCGGCCTTATGCCCCATCCCGAAAGGGCATCTGAGGCAATTCTGGGAAGCACCGATGGTCTGAGGATGTTCAAGTCGATCGTTTCCCACTTCAGCAGGGTTTAGGATGGAAAGGCCCTCCTGGGATGAGTACTTTATATCTATCGCCTACCTTGTCTCAACGAGGTCAACGTGTCTCAGGAGAAGGGTCGGAGCGGTTCTCGTGAGGGATAGGCGGATAATTGCTACCGGGTACAACGGGGCTCCAACGGGCCTGAGGCACGCATCTGAGGTTGGATGTCTGAGGGAGGAGCTCAACGTCCCGAGCGGTGAGAGGCACGAGCTCTGCAGGGGTCTCCATGCGGAGCAGAACGCCATAATTCAGGCAGCACTCCACGGGGTTTCAACCAAGGGCGCCACGCTCTACTGTACCCACTGTCCCTGCTCCCTCTGTACGAAGATGCTGATAAATGCCGGAATCGGGAAGGTTATATACGTTGAAGGCTATCCGGACTGGCTTGCAAAGCAGATAGCCGATGAGGCAGGGCTCGAGGTGAGACAGTTTAAACCTGAGAGGAAGATAAAGGTATGCCTTGAGGAGGAATGAGGATAACCATAACGGGAACTCCGGGAACCGGGAAAACAACGCTCTCAAATCTCCTCTCCGAGAAGCTGAAAATTCCCGTATACCACCTTTCAGAGCTGATAAGGGAAAAGGGGCTATACTCCGGATATGATGAGAAGAGGGGTAGCTATGTCGCCGACGTTGAGAAGCTGAGGTGGTTCTTCTCTGGTAAGGAAAACTTCATAGCTGAGGGTCTTGTTGCACACTTCATCCCTTCAGACGTACTGATAGTGTTGAGGGCAAGCCCGGAAGTTGTCAGGAGAAGGCTTGAGGAGAGGGGATACCCGAGGGAAAAGGTTGAGGAGAACGTTGAAGCCGAGAGGTTTGATGTATGTGCATCGGAGGCGCTGAAGTTGGGGAACTTCAAGAGGGTAATCCAGATAGACACGACAAAGAGGAAGCCCGAAGATGTGCTGAGGCTTGCACTTGAGGGGATTAGCGGCAGGGATCTCTTTGAGGATGTTGACTGGCTGGAGGTTCCATGAGATACCTGAAGTTCAACCTTGAAAGCTGTGGTATTAGCCTTGATGAAGCTGCTGAGAGGTTGAAGGGGATAAAAGCCCTCAGCCTTTTTAACGAGGATAATATGCCCTTTCTGAAATCCCTCAATCAGAACGTAGATGAGATAAGGGAGAGGATGTCCCCCTGCAGGGAGAGGTTTGACACAATGGTGGTTGTTGGCATCGGGGGTTCCTCCCTCGGGATGCAGACGATCTACAGCGCACTGTCCAGGGATAGGAGGCTCATCTTCCTTGAGAACATTGACCCATCAACGGTTAACCGGGCTTTTGAGACTGTGAACTGGGAGAGCACCCTGTGCTGTTTTATAAGCAAGTCGGGAAGAACCCTTGAGACGGTTTCAATAATGAACCTTGTCATTGAGGAGCTAAGGAGAAGAGGGCTTGATATCGGGGAGAGGACGGTCTTCATTAGCGATAGGGGTTCCCGTTTCCATGAGCTTTCTGAGAGTATTGGCTCGCTCTTCTTTGAGATACCCCGGGATATAGGGGGAAGGTACTCCGTTCTGACCCCTGCTGCCCTTGTCCCTTCGGAGTTCCTCGGAATTGATACTTCAGCGCTCCTTGAAGGGGCAGGTGATGTTTTAGAGAACGTTGATTACAGCCACCCGTCCCTCCTGACAGCGGCGATAAAGCTCATTCACTATGAGAATGGGAGAAACGTCAGCGTTCTCATGCCCTACTCCGACAGGCTCAGGAAGTTCTCAGACTGGTACTCCCAGCTCTGGGCTGAAAGCCTCGGAAAGGAGGGGAAGGGGCAGACACCTCTTGGAGCTGTCGGAACTGTTGACCAGCACTCCCTCCTTCAGCTGTTTATGGAGGGACCTGACGATAAGTTCTACCAGTTCATAAAGGTTGAGGGGTTTGAAGAAGATCTGAGGTTACCTGAAGATGCGCTGATCCTCGATTTCATCTCCGGAAAGAGGCTTTCGGAGGTGATGCTGGCTGAGTTTGAGGGAACCGTTCAGTCACTGATGAAAAGGGGAAGACCCCTGATGACCGTTGAGGTTGAAAGGGTGGGGGAGGAGGAGCTCGGAGCCCTCTTCATGCACTTCATGGTTGCAACGGCAGTGGCCGGAAAGCTCATGGGAGTTAATCCTTTTAACCAGCCGGGAGTGGAGCTCGGGAAGAGGATAGCAAGAGAGAAGCTTAAGGGATGAACCTGAGGAAGATTGCGGTTGAGGTACTTTCAAGGTACGATGGGGGAGGAGAGCTAAGGGCTGAGCTTGAGAGGGGGACGGAAGGGCTGAACCCTCTGAACAGGGCTTTTGTAAGGGAAACGGTAATAGGCGTCGTCAGGTTCAGGAAGCTCCTTGACTTCTGCATTAAGAGGGCATCCGGCAGGGACCCTTTGAAACAGCTTCCGGAGGTCAGAAATGCCCTGAGGCTCTCCCTCTACCAGCTCCTCTTCATGAGGGTTCCCCCCTACGCTGCGGTGGGGGAGACGGTTGAGGCTGTGAAGTCCCTCCTTGGTAGGAAGTTTGCTGGATTTGTGAATGCTATCTCAAGGAGGCTTTCAACCTTCAACTGCAGGGATGCCGTAATGGAGATCGATGACCCGATTGAAAGGCTCTCAACGCTTTACTCGTTTGAAACGTGGATGGTGAGAAGGTGGGAAAGGTTCTACGGAAACGTTGAGGAGCTGCTTTCGGGGCTTAACAGGAACGCCCCGCTCTTCCTGAGGGTAAACACGCTGAAGGTGAGCGTTGAGAAGTTCTTGAAGCTCCTTAAGAGGAGCGAAATAGAGTTTGAAAGGCACGGGTTTCTCAACTGCATGGTGAGGGTAAAGGGGAGGGTTGATATATCGGCAATTCCCGGTTTCAGGGAGGGCTACTTCTACATTCAGGACCCTGCATCCTACCTCTCAGCAGTTCTCCTCTCCCCGAAGCCGGGCGAGCTGATACTTGAGATCGGCGCAGCTCCCGGAGGGAAAACTTCAGCAATAGCCGCAATAACCGGAAACAGGGCGAGAGTTATTGCCGTTGACGTTGATGAGAGGAGAATCGGGGTTTTGAGGGAGAACCTGAAGAGACTCTCGGTAGATAACGTTGAGGTTCTTAACCTTGATTTGACTAAGGGTTACGGGAAACTCGGGGAGTTAATGGGTAGGTTTGACAGGGTACTTATAGATGCCCCCTGCAGCGGGACGGGTGTTATAAGGAGGCACCCGGAGGGGAAGTGGAATAAGTCGATGAAGCTTATCAGGGAGAAGCAGAAGCTTCAGAGGAAACTTTTGAGAGCATCGTTTGGACTTCTAAAGCCGGGAGGGACGTTGCTTTACAGCGTTTGCAGCCTTGAGAGGGAAGAGGGAGAGGAGAACATGGAGGTTGCAAGGGAAACCGGTTTCGGGTATACTCACTTTGATAACCTTCCTAAAAGCCTTAGTGCAGAGGGGAATACGCTCAGGGTTTTCCCCCACAGGGACAACATGGACGGTTTCTTCTACGCGCTGATGAGGAGGGGTAATGGAAAGCGTTGAAAGGCTCGAACTTAACAGAGAGGTCATGCTCAAGCTCATAAAATCCCTCATTGATGGGGAGGAGCTTGAGGAGATATCAAGGATTGTCAGCATGGACCCCAACCTCTCCCTTAAGCTGCTCAAGTTCATAAACTCCTCCTACTTCTCACTCAGAAAGGAGATAAAATCCATAACCCATGCCATAGCCTACCTCGGGTATGCAAACTTGAAGGACTACGTCTTTGTCCTTCTAACCTCATCGCTCCTCAGGAACATGGACAGGAACGCCATAAAGAAGGTTCTGAAGAATGCCTACGCCATGAAGTACGTCTCTCAGCTCCTCTTTCCCGAGCATGAGGATGAGTCCTTCATGGTCGGTCTCCTCTACTCCGTTGTTGACAAGGTAGGCATCGATGAGCTCAAGGAGATACTCAAGAAGGCTGGAGTTTCAGAGTACATAATAAACGGGATTGCCGATCCTGAGAGCACACTTGCAAAGATAAAGACGATAGCAACTTCCGTGCTTGAAAGGTGTGAGGACTCCGAGAAGGGAACCATATCTATCGACGAGGAGATGGAGCTTTCCGAAACGGACATCAACGAGATATGCAGCAGAGCCGAGAGGGAGACCGAAACCCTTATGGCTTCTCTTTGAGGCTGTTAAGAACGCTGACAAGCTCACTGCAGGACTTTGCTCCCATCAAAGCCCTGTTTATCTGAGCTCTTCCGTGCACTCCCTTGAAGATGTGGACAGCTTCCGATTTTATCTCCCTGCAGGCTCTTTCCCTCTCCATGAACTCCGTCATCATTGAAAGCTCATCTAAAAGAAAACTGGCCCTCTCAAAGGTGCCAACCTCAATGTCCCTCTTCTCCCTGTACTCCCTGAGTATCCACGGGTTTGAAAGAGCTGCCCTTCCAACCATAACTCCATCACACCCGGTTTCCCGAAACATCCTCCCGATATCCCTCCAGCTCTTAACGTCGCCACTTCCCATGACGGGAACATCCCCCGCAATCCTCTTCAGGTCTCCAATCCTCTTCCAGTCCGCCTTTCCGGAGAAACCCTGAACGGCAGTTCTCGGGTGAAGTGCTATAGCAGAAACTCCTGCCTTCAGAACCTCCTCTGAAATCCTCTCAAGCTCATCGGTGTAAAACCCGAGGCGCATCTTGACGGTTACAGGAATGCCCAATGGCTTGAGCGCCTTTACTGTCTCCTCAACAATCTTCCCCATAACCTCCGGGAACTTCAAAAGGTAGCCGGCAGCCTTTGCCTTTATCACCTTCCTGACGGAGCATCCGAAGTTTATGTCAACGGCGTCCGGCTTGAAGCTGCTGGCAAGTACAAGTGAGGCTTCTGCTATCTCCTCAGGGTTTCTCCCATAAACCTGAAGGTGGATAGGCCTTTCCTCATCCGTAAAGTAGACGAGCTCCCTTCGTGGACCCCTGACAAGGATCCCCGTTGCGTTCATGAGCTCGGAGTAAACCCTGTCGGCACCGAGCCTCCTGCAGAGCCTCCTGAAGGCTGAGTTCGTGTAGCCGGCCATGGGGGCAAGGATAACCTCTTTCCCTATCCTCAAACCGCAAGCCTCAGACCGAGCTTTCTTGCAAAGCTGTAAACTTCTTCAAATTCCTCCTCTGTAATCCTCCTGCAGATCTCCGGGAAGTCGCATGCCTTGTAGTAGGGGTAGTACTGGTCCATGACGTTTACATAGGCATTTCGGCTTACGTTTTCAGATATCCAGGAGAGTATCGCCCTGCTGTCATCGGTCCACCCCGGCATCACGAGGTGTCTTATGAGAAGTCCCCTTCCTGCAATTCCCCCTTCAACGTTCAGGTCTCCGACCTGCCTCTGCATCTCGATGAGTGCCTCTTTAACCCTTTCAGGGTAATCCTCAGCTTTGAGGTACCTCTCTGCAAAATCATGGCTGAACGTCTTTACATCCGGCATGTATATATCGACCATGCCCTCAATCTCCCTCAGGACGTCAACACTCTCATATCCTCCGCAGTTGTAGACTATGGGGATTTTTAAACCTCTCCTCTTTGCGGCGTCAACGGCCTCAAATATTGAAGGTATCTGGTGGGTTGGCGTTACAAGGTTGATGTTGTGGCATCCGGTCCTCTGGAGGTAGAGCATAATGTCCGATAACTCTTCAATGCTTATGTATTCACCGTTCATCAGGTGGGATATATCGTAGTTCTGGCAGAAAACACAGCCAAGGTTGCACCCGGTAAAGAAGATAGTTCCGGAACCTCCAAAACCTGTCAGGACAGGTTCCTCCCCGAAATGGGGACCGTAGGATGAGATCATCGGCTTATCGGAGACCTTGCAGAAACCGAGCTGGTTGTTTGACCTGTCAACCCCGCAGTTTCTTGGGCAGAGGTTACATGATTTTATGCGTCTTTGTAAGCTTTTCACGCTCCTCTTTTTCCACCTCTTCAACGTACTTCTCGGCGAGCTTTAAGAACGCCTCGTGGTTAATCTTAACTGCTGTGTTGTAAGCATCAACAACCGCATATGCCCCGAACGGGAAGGCGAAGAACCACCCGATTCCCATAAAGGAGAGCGCTATAAGTACTGCCCATATAACGCAGAATAAAATCCCTTTAACCGTCTCTCCAACGTATATCTGTCCAACCCCCGGGAAGATTAGCGAGAGGAAGCCTGCCCATACAGGGTCTTTTACCCGAGATTCCCTCTTTAACTTTTCATAGAGAACCAACGTTTTCAGCATACTTACCCCCTGAGAGATTGATATGATAGTAATATTACCATAATTTGAGAAAACCTTGGTGCCCGGGGCGGGAATTGAACCCGCACGGACTTTCGTCCCTGGGATTTTAAGTCCCATGCGTCTGCCTGTTCCGCCACCCGGGCTTTTCTGGAGGGGGATTGGTGGGTGGTGCCGAGGGGCGGAATCGAACCGCCGGCACGTGGATTTTCAGTCCACTGCTCTACCGACTGAGCTACCTCGGCAAC
>CAZIVU010000017.1:0-14240 GCA_964542865.1 uncultured bacterium
TCAAGTAGCCTGCAGAGAAGAACTCCCTTATGCATGATTTAGGACTTCTGCACTCAATTCCTTCAATCTCTTTCAGGTAAGATTTAATGCACTTCCAGAAAATTTCAACGGTAAACTCAAACCTTTGAATACCACTATCTCTAAAAATTGGTAGTCACTTTTATTTGAATCTTTCGCTCTCAGGTAAGCTTCTTTCAGTCTCTCTAAAGCTTTTTCAAAATCCCCTGTAAGCCTTTCTAAAGCCATCTTTTGCTTTTTTTCAGGACAATTTTTAAAAGTTCTCTGTTTAAAGACAGATCTACTAAATCAACTTTGCAGGGGAAGTTGCTTTCTTCAAGGATTCCTCTCAGTACAGTCAGTTTATCCGAAATGTCTCTGTTTGCCAGGAATCCGATATCAATATCTGAAAAAGGGGTGTCATCCCTTCTTGCCCTTGAGCCGAATAGGTATATTTCCACGTTTTCGTTCTCAAAGAAGTTCCTTAGAAACTTCTTCAGGTCTTCTACTGTTTCTAACTTTAGGGTTTTACCTCTTTTCGCTCTGTCCATTTTGAAGGCCTTGACCCCTACTGACTCCCCCTGCGAGGGGGAGAATCAACCGTCACCCTTGGCATTAGGGAGTCATTCTGAGCGAAGCGAAGAATCCCGGAGATTCTTCGGCTGCCTGCAGCAGCCTCAGAATGACGTGGTAGCGCTACTTCGAGCTTTTTCCGTCACCCTAAGCGGAGTGGTAACCTTTCTGCTGTCAGGTCTTTTCCCGAATTTAGATAAGCTACCGCCGTGAATTTGTCAAGTGTAAATCTATACCATCTGAAGGTTTTGGCAACACAGTATAATATATTCCCGCTGGAGCTTGCTGGATGACTCCCTCTGATTCCCCCCATGAGGGGGAAATGACCCCCTCTAACTCCCCCTATGAGGAGGAGAACCGGCTGTCATCCTGAGCGGAGCAAAGGATCCCAGAGATTTTTCGGCTGCAAAGCAGCCTCGGAATAACAGCTTTAGATCCCCTCTGACCCCCTACAAGGGGGAGGAAAAGTTATGGGTGGTTCTGCATTCTTTTCAATCATCCTTTCGGTGTTCCTTGACGTTGGGGGGGTAATGTAATAAAAAATACACTCTACTAAACCTGGAGGTTTTTTCATGTTTAAGGTTCTCGTTACCGAGCACATATCGGATGCAGGTATAAAGATATTGAGGTCTCAGCCCGACGTTGACCTGACGTATGACCCTGAGCTTTTCAGGGATTTTGAGAGGGTTCTCTCCATCATCCCCGATTACGATGCGATTATAACGAGGAGCGGAACGCCTGTGACGAAGGAGCTCATAGAGAGGGGTAGAAACCTGAAGGTTATAGGGAGGGCAGGCGTTGGCGTTGATAACATAGATATAGACGAGGCATCAAGGAGGGGTATTCTCGTTGTGAACGCGCCAACGGGAAACACGCTTGCGGCAACCGAGCACACTATGGGGATGCTCCTTTCGGCTGCAAGGCTTATACCCTTTGCCCACAAGTCCTTGAAGGAGGAGAGGAAGTGGGAGAGGAAGAGGTTTATGGGGGTTGAGCTTTCCGGGAAAACCCTCGGGATCATCGGCTTTGGAAGGATAGGCTCAAGGGTTGGGATAAGGGCAAGGGCTTTTGACATGAAGGTGATTGCCTACGACCCCTATATAAAGAGGGAAAAGGCTGAAAGGCTTGGAGTTGAGCTTGTTGATAACCTTGATGAGCTTTTGAGGAGGTCAGACATCATAACCGTTCACACTCCCCTTACAGATGAGACCAGAGACATGATAACGAAGAGGGAGATTGAGAAGATGAAGGATGGGGTTATCATCCTGAACATCGCAAGGGGAGGCATAGTGAACGAGGAGGACTTGAAGGATGCCCTGATTGAGGGGAAGGTGAGGGCGGCTGCCGTTGATGTCTTCACGAAGGAACCCGCCGTTGATAACCCCCTCCTTGACGCTCCAAACATCATCCTGACTCCCCACATCGGTGCAAACACGTTTGAGTCCCAGACAAACGTTGCGGTTATCATAGCCAATCAGGTCCTTTCGGCTCTCAGGGGAGGGGAGGTTGAGTTTGCCGTTAACGCACCCTTTGAGGATACAGCAACCGTTAAGGTTATGAAACCTTACATCTACATCGCTGAAAAGCTGGGGAAGTTTGCCGTTCAGGCTGCCTGTGCAAGGTCCAAGGAGATAGTCATTGAGTTCAGGGGCGATTTGGGGGAGGACCTTAAAGCCTTTTCCGCTGCTTTCCTCAAGGGTTTCCTTGCAGAGATTGTGGATATACCGGTTAACCTCATAAACGCCCCTTTCCTTGCAAGGGAGAGAGGAATATCGATTACGCAGGTCAGGAAGCCTGAAGGGGTTAACTTCAAGAAGCTCATAAGGGTGAGGTGCATTTCTGAACAGGGCGAGTTTACGATCTCCGGAACGGTTATGGATGAGAAGTTTCCCAAGATCGTTGAGATAAATAACTTCCTGTTTGACCTTGTACCGGAGGGGAGGCTCCTCCTGATAAAGAACTTTGACGTTCCCGGGGTTATCGGGAAGCTGGGCACAATCCTGGGCAAGCACGGTGTTAACATTGCAGGGTTCCAGCTTGGAAGGATTGAGAAGGGGAAGGAGGCAAAAGGGGTTATAATGGTTGATGATGATGTTCCACCATCTGCGATAGAGGAGATATCATCCATCCCGGAAATACTTGAGGTAAAACAGGTTGACCTTGGGGATTGATGAGGAATCTTTTACTTCTTCTCCTTGTGCTCCTGCTGTACCTTATATGGTTTAACCCTTTCAGGAAGAGCTTGAGGCTCCCAATGCCGGATGGCTCGGCGCTTAACGTCGGGAGGAGCTCAATTGAGTTTGGCGGTAAAGTCTTTGATATCTCAACCATTAAGAGGTTGTCGTTTGAGAGGGTTGGTGATGACCTCTTTGAGGTAAGGCTTGACAACGGGAGCTCCGTTTTCGGGTTTGCCCTGAGGAGAAGGGAGATGAGGATGCTGCTCAGTTTCTTAGGGAAGAAGGTGCTTTAAATGAGGGAAATCCTTGAGAGGGAGCTCATAAAGGTCAGAAAGCCAGCCTCCTACCTTCCCCTTGAGATGAACCTCAAAGTTCCGGACTTTGATGATAGAAGTGTAAGGTTTGTGTTCTCATATCCTGACCTTTACGAGGTGGGGTTTTCCCATATTGGGACGAAGATAATATACAACTTCCTCAACGGCGTTCTCAACTTTACTCTCTGCCACAGGGCATTTCTGCCCGCTCCCGACATGCAGGAGCTCATGAGGAGGAAGGGGATTCCCCTTTATACCGTTGAGGCTTTAAAGCCTGTCAGGGACTACCACGTTTGGGGCTTTACCCTCCAGTCCGAGCTCACATTCACAAACGTTTTAAGGTGCATTGAGCTTTCCGGTATTCCGTTGAGGTCGGAGGAGAGGAGAGGTTTTCCTGTAGTCATAGCTGGGGGTCCCTGCGCGTTCAACCCCATCCCCCTCTCCCCATTTATCGATGCCTTTGTTATAGGGGACGGGGAGGTCGTTATCGGGAAGATTGCAGACCTTGTGAGGAGGGTTAAGGAGAGGGAAGAGCTCCTCGAAGCGTTAAGGGGTATTGATGGGGTCTGGGTACCGAAGTTTGGAAGGTACAGGGTGAGAAAGGCTGTTTTCCACAGGGCGGGTATAGACCTTTTCCCCACCTCCTCTCCGGTCCCGTCAACGAAGGTTGTTCACGACAGGATAGCCGTTGAGGCTGCAAGGGGGTGTTTGAGGGGGTGCAGGTTCTGTCAGGCAGGGTATATCTACAGGCCTTACAGGGAAAGGAGCAGCGAAAGGGTTGTCTCCCTCCTGAGGGGAAACTTTGAAAGCTCCGGGTATGAGGAGGCTTCAATCTCAGCCCTCAGCATATCTGACCACAGCCAGTTTAACGAGATGATGCCGGAAGTGATATCCTACTGCCACAGCAACTTCATAAACCTTTCACTCCCCTCCATGAGGGTGAAGGGTTTCAATCCCGAGCTTGCCTCCCCGCTTCTCAGACTGAAGGAGACGAGCTTTACCATTGCCCCTGAAGCCGGAACAGACAGGTTGAGAAGGGTTATAAACAAGTACCTTGAGAACAGTGACCTCTTCAGCCTGTGCGACGGGATATTCTCAAGGGGATGGGGGAGGTTGAAGCTCTACTTTATGGTCGGTCTCCCAACGGAGACGGATGAAGATGTTGATGCGATTCCCGATATGCTCTGGAGGGTCTACAGCATCGGAAGGAGGTACAGGGGAAGGAAGAAGCTCGTTGCTGGCGTTTCCGTATTCATACCGAAGCCCTTTACCCCTTTTCAGTGGGAGCCTTTTGTAGGGGTTGAGGAGGCAAAGAGGAGAATTGAGAGGATACGCAAAAAGGCGCCGAAAGCCTTCGATGTGAGGTTTCACGACCCGAGGAAGTCGCTCCTTGAGGCTGTGATTACAAGGGGAGATGAGGACGTTTCATCCCTCTTGGAGAGGGCTTTCAGGAACGGGTGCCAGCTTGACGAGTGGGATGAGTACTTCAACTGGGATGGTTGGCTGAAGTCGATGGAGGAGATCGGCTTTGACGCTGACGTATACATGAGGAGATGGGATGTTGAGAGAGAGCTTCCGTGGGACTTCATCGAAGGGGTCGTTTCAAAGGAGTTCCTTATAAGGGAAAGGGAGAGGGCATCTTCCCGTGAGTGGACCCATGACTGCCGGATTGCCGGGTGCCACAGGTGTGGGGCGTGCACACCTGAGGAGATAAGGGCTTTGAAGAACTACCCCATACCTGAGAGGATAGACTTCAGGTTCCCCGAGCTTGAGGAGAGGGTTCAGTCCCTCTCCTGCAAGGCTGCTTTTGAGTTTGAAAAGCTCGGCTTCTCAAAGTACCTCTCCCTGCTTGACCTCAACAGGGTTTTCCTCAGGACGTTCAGAAGGTTCGGGCTTCCCCTGAAGTACTCGGGAAGGTTCAACCCAAGGCCGAAGATATCCGTTCTTTTAGGGCTTCCTGTGGGCGTTCAGGGGAGGGGTGAGATTGTTGAGGTTGAGCTTTCCGGGTCCGATTTTGACTTTGAAGGGTTCATTGAGGACTCAAGGGATTTTCTTCCTGAAGGGTTGAGGTTTAAAGGGTTCAGGATAATTGGCGGGAAGGAGTCCCTGATAGATGAAGTCAGATCTGTATCCTACAGGATAGTTCCGGGGGTGCCGTTTGATTACGGGAGGGTTGAGGAGCTGAAAGCTTCAGAAAGGCTCATATCGAGGAAGGGGAAGGAGGTTAAGGTTTCTGAGTTTGTAGAGGACGCCTTCCCCGATGGTAAGGCTATCGTCGTAAAGCTTGCGGTCAGGAACGGAATAACTTTAAACGTGCAGGATATTCTTTTCTGGCTTGGTCTTGACCTGGAAAGCGCGGATGTTATCAGGGAGAAGCTCATTGGACGTTAGGAGGAAGATACTTATAAGTGCCCTTACCAAGGAGGTAAGGATCGCAATCCTTGAGGATGACCGGCTTGTGGAGTTCTACGTTGAGAGGAAGGGGAGCAGGGGGGTTGTCGGGAACATCTACAAGGGAAGGGTTGTCAGGATAGTTCCGGCAGTTCAGGCTGCGTTCATAGATGTAGGTCTTCCACAGAAAGCGTTTCTCTACGTTAAGGATGCGGTGAACTATGAGTTTGACGAAGAGCTGTTTGAGGGGGAGACTCCGGACATTGAGCTTCCACCCATTGAGGAGGTTGTCTATCAGGGGGAGGAGCTGATCGTTCAGGTATCGAAGGAACCGCTTGGAACAAAGGGTCCGAGGGTTACGCTTAACGTTACGGTCCCCGGACACTACCTCATACTCCTTCCCAACACGGAGAGGGTCGGCATCTCAAGGAGGATAGCGGATGAGGGGGAGAGGGAGAGGCTCCAGAGGCTTGCGGAGGAGATAAAGCCGGAGGGCTACGGCATCATTGTCAGGACAGCCGCTCAGGGTGCGGAGGTTGAGGACTTAAGGCGTGACCTGAACTACATCCTCAAGGTCTGGAAGGGTTTGAAGAGAAAAGCTGAGCAGAAACCCCCACCCGTTCTGCTCTATCAGGACCTTGAGATTGTCCCGAAGATACTCAGAGACCTCCTCACAGAGGAGGTTGATGAGGTAATCATAGATGCGTCTGCAGAGTATGACAGGGCAAAAAAGTTCGTTGAGGCTTTCATACCGAAGCTTTCAAGGAGGGTGAAGAGGTACAGCGGCGATATCCCGATATTTGAGAAGTTCGGCGTTGAGAGTGCCATTGAGAAAGCGCTTTCGAGGAAGGTCTACCTTCCTGAGGGCGGGTACATAGTGATAGATGAGACGGAGGCTCTCGTCTCCATAGATGTCAACAGCGGAAAGTTCAGGAGGAGCAGAGACCTTGAGGATACGGCTTTCAAGATTAACGTTTCGGCGGCAAGGGAGATAGCAAGGCAGCTCAGGCTCAGGGATATCGGAGGGATTATTGTCATAGACTTCATCGATATGAAGGATGAAAGGCACAAGGAGGAACTGCTCAGCGTTCTCAACGAGGAGCTTTCCAGGGACAGGGCAAGAACCAAGATTGTAAGCATGTCAGACTTAGGGCTCGTTGAGATGACGAGGAAGAGGGTTAAGAAGAGCTTGGGAAGGAGCCTTACCATGGCGTGCCCCTACTGTGAGGGAAGGGGAAGGGTCAAGTCAACCCAGACGATAGCCTTTGAGGTTGAGAGGGAGCTCCTTACGGCGATGAGGGAGAAGGGGAGCAGAGTGAAGGTTTACGTGAACCCGGCGGTTGCGGAAAAGCTCACGGTGGATGAAAAGGATATAATAGACAGGCTTGAGAACATGTTCGGGAAGAGGATTGAGGTGATTCCCGTTAAGGATTACCACATTGAGGAGTTTACAATTTCAAGGAGCAGTTAAGGAGAGAGGGCAATGAAAAGGATAGGGCTGTTGCTTCTTGCCGTTTTAATCACGGCGTTTGCCTGTGAGAGGATTCCCCAGAACTCTCAGCAGTGGTACCGGAGGGGTATAAGGGCTGCGGAAAGGGGAAAGTGGGAGAAGGCTGCAGAATCGCTGCAGAATGCCCTTAAAGGGGAGCTTTCCCTGAAGGAGCAGATAAGCGCAAGGATAACCCTTGCAGATGCCTACTTCAACAAGGGTGATTATGAGAACGCAGCCATTGCCTATGAGGAGTTCATAGAGCTCTACCCCGCCTCCGGGAAGGCAAGCGATGCGCTCTTCAGGCTCGGAATATCCTACCTCAACCTTGTGAAGGGTCCTGAGTGGGATCAGACATTTACGAGAAGGGCGCTTGATGCCTTTGACAGGTTTATCAGGAGCTATCCATCAGACCCACGGAGGAGGAAGGCAGAGGAGCTGAGGAAGACTGCGAGGAAGATACTCGCCGAGCACGTTGTTTACATCGGCGGAACCTACGATATGGTTCACAAGTTCACGGCAGCTGCAAAGAGGTACAGGGAAGTTATGGAGAAGTTTATGGATGTCGAGCCAGAGGACAGGATAACCTACCTTTACGGAAGGGCTCTCTACTACTACTCTATTCAGTCCAGGGAGGAGATAGACAGGCTCAGGCACAGCCTCAAGAGGGAGAGGAAGAGGCTCAAGTCGAAGGACGAGGAGGAGAGGAAGGTAGCGAGGAACAGGATAAAGCTCATAGAATCGGATATAGAGAGCTGGAAGAGGAAGGCGGAAGAGGGGAAGAGAAAAGGCAGGGAGGTGCTTGAGAGCCTGATTGAGAAGTATCCAAACTCCCCTTACTCGAGGAAGGCAAGGAGCATCCTGAACGGGAAGAAGGTTCTCTCCGTGGAGCCCGTTGAGAACCCCATAAAGCACTCTCTCTGGTGGAAGATATGGAAAACGATATAGGGAGGTGTATTGGACACTGTTGAGAAGCTGAAAACAATCGTCAGAACGGCAGTTGACAAAAAGGCGGAAAACCCGGTTATCATCCACATCGGCGCCCTTTCAAGCTTTACGGATTACTTTGTAATCCTTACGGCAAACTCGGATATCCACGCAAGGACAATCGTTGATGAGATAAGGAAGAGGCTGAAGGAGAAGGGTGTTAGCCCTGTGAGCGTTGAGGGATATGAGAATGCAAGCTGGATACTGCTTGACTACGGAGACGTTATAGTCCACGTCTTCAGGCCTGAGGTCAGGGAGCTCTACGCGCTTGAGCACCTCTGGATGGACGCTCCAAGGGTTGAGGTTGAGGAGCTTCTTCAAGAGGAAAAGGTTTGAGGATAAGGGTTGTAGCTGTTGGCAGGATAATGCAGCAGCTGAAGGGCATTCAGGATTACTACGTTGAAAGGTTAAAGGGGTTGGAGGTTGTTGAGGTAAGGAAGGGGGTAAGCAGGGAGAGGGAGGGGAGATCGATACTCAGGCACGTTAGGGGATTTACCGTAATCCTCGATGAGAGGGGTGAAGAGCTTACATCCGTTGAGTTCTCCAGGCTGGTATCGGGGAAGAGGGAGATAACCTTTGTCGTCGGTGGAGCCGATGGACTTTCTGAAGAGGTTAAGGAAAAGGGGGACTTCAAGCTCTCCCTTTCAAGGATGACGCTTCAGCACGACATCGCAAGGGTTGTTCTCCTTGAACAGATATACAGGGCAGTCCAGATAGCGAGGGGTTCAAAGTACCACAGGGGTTAGCGATGGATAAGTTCAAGCTTACGGCAACTGTGAGGGCGTCCGGCTGAGGGGCAAAGCTGAGCCCGTTGGGCTTGGAGGAGGTTCTGAAGGGGCTGAATTTCCCTCAGGATGCCAACGTGATCGTCGGAATAGGAAAGGCTGAGGATGCCGGGGTTTACAGGATTTCCGGGGAGCTTGCCGTTGTCCAGACTGCGGATTTCATAACGCCCGTTGTTGATGACCCTTACGACTACGGTCAGATTGCCGTTGCAAATGCCCTGAGCGATGTCTACGCAATGGGCGGGAAGCCGGTATGTGCGCTGAACCTTATGATGTTTGCATCCTGCAGCGTTCCCGGGGATTTCCTGGGGAAAATACTTCAGGGTGGAGCCGATAAGCTCAGGGAAGCCGGGGTTTCGCTCATCGGTGGGCATACCGTCGATGACCTTGAGACGAAGTACGGCCTTTCCGTCCTCGGGCTTATCGACCCGGACAGGGTTGTCATGAACTCAACGGCAAAGCCGGGAGACCTCCTCGTATATACGAAGCCTCTGGGAATAGGCGTTATTACCACGGCGATAAAGGCTGACCTTGCAGGGAGGGAGGCTGTTGAGGAGGCCGTCAGGGTGATGAAGACGCTCAACAGGAAGGCTTCCGAGGTGATGGTTGAGGTCGGTGTAAGTGCCTGCACGGACGTTACCGGCTTCGGTTTCCTGGGGCACCTTTACGAGATGGTAAGGCACAGCGGCGTTGCTGCCGAAGTCTGGACGGAGAGGTTCAGCTTCATAGCATCATCCCTCGAGCTTGCATCCATGGGGCTCCTTCCTGCGGCGACCTACGACAACGTTGACTACGTCTCGGACTCTGTCAGGTTCTCAGACTCCGTTGATGAGGATGTGAAGATGCTCCTTTTTGACCCCCAGACATCGGGAGGGCTCCTCATAAGCGTTCCGGAGGAGAAGGCAGACAGGCTCATCGAGGGGATGGGGGAGACTGAGTGGGTTCGGGTTGTCGGAAGGGTTCTTGAGGGAAGTGGGATAGTGGTCAGGTGAGCCTCTAAAACCTGCACATTTTCCCCTGATGCGTTTTCCTCTCCTCAAACCTCCTCCTCACGGCTTCGATGACCTTCCCCTTCTCCCTGTGGCTGCACCAGATGGGCGCTATGAGAAGGTTTTCAGGGGCTTCTCCGGTAATCCTCTGTATGACGGTTTCAGGTCTCAGCCTTTCGATAAAGCTGACGACAGCGTCGGCGTACTCCTCAAGTGAAAGAAGGTCAAACCGCTCCTCGAGGTAGAGCCTTTCAAGCTCAGTATGCCTTATTACGTGGAGGGGATGGATCTTAACGCCGTCCACCCTGAGGGCTGACAGAAGGTCCGCCGTCTCCATCATATCGTCAAAGTCCTCCGTGGGAAGTCCAAGTATAACGTGGGCGCAGATATTTATCTTTCCGAACCTCCTTGTCCTTAAGACAGCGTCAACGAAATCTGAGACCCCGTGACCCCTCCTCATCCACCTCAGGGACTTGAAGTGGGAGCTTTCAAGTCCGTACTCAACCCACACGAGGTAGTCTTCCGTGTATGAGTTTATGAGGTTTAGCGTCTCATCGGGAACGCAGTCGGGCCTTGTCCCGATTATAATTCCAACCACATCCTTGAACTTCCTCACCTCATCGTATATGCTCCTGAGCGCGTGAACGGGGGCAAACGTGTTTGTGTAAGCCTGAAAGTACACGAGGAACTTCTCGGCTCCGTACCTTTTCCTTACCCTCTCCATTCCCTCCCTTATCTGCTCCTCAACGGAGAGCTTTGCTCTCTCAACGTCGTAGCTTGATCCGAGGTAACAGTAGATGCAACCCTTTCCTTCAGCCCTGTTGGGACAGGAAAACCCCGCATTAACGGTTACCCTGTAAACCTTTTCCCCGAATATCTCCTTGAGGTAGGAGGAGAAGCTCCTGTAAATCATAGTATCTGGTCGGTTTCCTCCTCAAACTTTAGCCCGATTGGGAGGAACTCAGCGACGTCGGCTATCCCCCAGCTTTCAAACTTCTCCTTCCCGAGCTCCTCACACCCTATAGGGACAACAAGGAGGTATCCCTCCCCCGACTTCCTGCAGTGTTCAGCAATTGCCTTTGCTCTCCTTTCAGCCTCCTCCGTCTTCAGGGTGTCGCAGTCCTCAACCTGAACGGCTACCTGAGATTCATTCTCGTCATCCCTGTAAACGGCAAGGAAATCGGGCTTGTACCTCTCCTCGGTTTCGACCTCGTAGATGCTGAACCCCTCATCCTCCATAAGCGTTGCGATGAACTCGATGAGCTCCTCCTTTTTTAGCATCTCCTCCATGACCATCTCCTTGTGAACGTAGCTTTAAACCTTAAATTAAATCTCCGTGGTGCAAATTTAAAGGGTAAAATACTTTAAACAGGTTTGAGAATGGGGATGATAGGTTCAACCCAGATAAAGTTTAAGGTTCAGTCCTTCCTTGAGCCGGTTGCAAGGTGGTTCAGGTATGTTGGGCTGACGCCAAACGTCATAACGGTTTCGGGTTTCCTCTTCTCACTGGTCTCAGCCGCTCTGATCGTTTATGGGAACCTACTCCTCGCATCCGTTCCCTATGCCCTTTCGGGACTCTGTGACATGCTTGACGGGATAGCCGCAAGGGTTAACGGTCAGGGCAGCAGGTTCGGGGCATTCCTCGACTCATTCCTTGACAGGTACAGCGACTTTTTCCCGTTCGGCGCCATCTGTTTCCTGAGCCTGGCAAGGATGGATGCCTATCTCCTGCTCTTTTCCCTCCTTTCCATTGTCGGGTCGTTCTCAACGAGCTATGCAAGGGCAAGGGCAGAGTCGTTGGGGGTTGAGTGCAGGGTCGGGGTCCTTGAAAGGCCTGAGAGGTTTTTTATCTTCCTCTTTCTCCTCATCTCCGGCTACGCTGTTCAGGTTATGTTCATCCTTGCCGTTTTGACGAACTTTACAGCCTTTCAGAGGCTCCTTCACGTTAAGAGGTCTCTCAAAGGATGAGGAAATTTTTCCCATTCATTGTCCTTACTTTTCTTCTTCCCGGTCTGTGGTTCTTCCACCACCACAGAGTTAGTGGAGATTTCGGGATTCAGAGAGGAGAGACAACGGGGCAGGTTCTGAGGGAGCTTTCGGAGAGGGGGATTATCAGCTCATATCCCCTGTCATACCTCTATGCAAGGGTAATGGGGGTGAGGGTTAAAGCCGGGTGCTACTCGGTTTCGGGAAACTATACCGATGCTCAACTCCTCTCCATCCTTGAGAAGGGTTCACCGTGCCCCATCTCCGTTACAATCCCTGAGGGGGCAAATCTATTCAGGGTTGCCTCAATCCTCGATGAGAAGGGCATCTGCGGCAAGGAGGAGTTCCTCAAACTCTCCTTTGACAGGGAATTCCTGTCAAGCCTTGAAATTGATGCTCCATCCCTTGAGGGTTTTCTCTTTCCGGATACCTACGTTTTTGATGAGGGGACAGGTTGCAGGAGAGCCGTTGAGGTTTTCGTTGAGAGCTTTAACAGGAAGGTGAAGCGGAGGTTTCTCTCCTATAAGCCGGATGAGTACGTTAGAAAAGCTCTGGGAAACGTTACACTTTTGAAGATACTGACAGTTGCCTCCATCGTTGAGCGGGAGACCTCGCTGGAGGGTGAGAAACCTGTTGTTGCTTCCGTTATATACAACAGGCTGATACGGGGGATGCCCCTTCAGTGCGACCCTACCGTTTACTACTCCTACTACCTCCAGAGGAGGAGCAAGTTCAAGCTCCACAAGGGGGATACGCTCATCAACTCCCCATACAACACTTACGTTCACAGGGGGCTTCCTCCCGGACCGATATGCAGCCCGGGGCTTGACTCTATTCTGGCTGCGATGTACCCGAAGAGGACAGGTTTCCTCTACTTCGTCGTTAGGGCTGACAGGAGGGGGCACCTGTTCTCCAAAAGTTATAATGAACACCTTAAGCTTGTCAGGGAGACCTTTGGAGTTGGAAAGGAAGAGGAGAAGAAAGTACGTAGTAGACAGCAGCGGTGAGAGGTATCCTTTCTCGCGGGGGATTCTGGTAAAGTCGCTCATGAAGGTTGGCCTCTCCGTTGACGATGCTTACGCCGTTGCTGAGGAGGTTTCAAGGAGCTTCAGGGGGACGATAACTTCAAGGAAGCTTGCCGAGAGGGTCTACTCAATCCTGAAGGAGAGGTTTGGCAAAGGTGTTGCAGAGGTTTACAGGAAGTTTGTTGAGAGGAAGGAGGTATTCGTTCAGGAGGATAGGGAGAAGACAGCCATACCCTTTTCAAAGGGGATACTGGCGAACTCCATCAGGTCAGCAGGGCTTGAGACTTCAGAGGCTTTCGACATTGCAAAGGAGGTGTACGACAGAATCCTCTCCATGGGGAAGTTCAGGGTAAAGAGGAGGGAGATACGGGAGATTGTGAGCAGTATCCTGAAGGAGAAGTACGGGGAGGATGTGGCAAGGAGGTACCTTGTATGGAGGAAGGCAAGGGAGCTGAAGAAGCCGGTAATAATTCTCATATCGGGTGCAACGGGGGTTGGAAAGTCGAGGCTTGCGGCTGAGCTTACGACGGTTCTTGACATAAACAGGATGGCCTCAACGGACTCCATAAGGGAAGTTATGAGGAGGATGATCTCAAAGGAGATTGTCCCGTCCATCCACGTTTCAAGCTACGAGGCGGGGAAGTACATATACAGGTTTGGTTCTATGCCGGAGAGGGATAAGGTTATCTACGGCTTCATAGACCAGTCTGAAAAGGTTCTTGTGGGGGTAAACGCAGTTATAGGAAGGGCGATAAAGGAGAACGTCAGCATAATTGTTGAGGGGATACACCTTATACCCGGTGCGTTTGAGAAGCTCATGAGAGGCGGCAAGGCTTACATGGTTCACATCGTCCTGACGACGCTTGACGAGGAGATACACAGGGGTAGGTTCAAGACGAGGGAGAAGCTTTCACAGAGGACGAGCAAGAAGTACCTGAAGAACTTCAAGGCTATAAGGTTAATTCAGGACTACCTGTACAGCCTTGCAAAGGAAAAGGGGAATCCCATTATAGAGAACATAGATTTTGACCAGACGAGGCAGAGGGCGATAAAGGTTATAACGGATATGCTTATCGGAGAGGTTGAAAAGACTTGATACTGCTCTTTATAGGGATGGGAGGCTTCTTCGGAGCGATTTTGAGGTTTCTCGTTTCCGGGTGGGTTCAGAAGGTATCCGGTTCCTTCTTCCCCTACGGGACGCTGTCCGTGAACGTTCTGGGGAGCCTTCTCATAGGTTTCCTTGCTATGCTGTTTGAGGATGTTGTTGCCCCTGAGTGGAAGGCTTTTGCAGTTACGGGCTTTTTAGGGGCGCTGACGACGTTCTCTACCTTCAGCTACGAGACGCTTGTCATGGTTCAGGGAGGGGAGTTCTTCAGGGCACTTTCAAACATGGTCGTTAACGTCTTTACCTGCCTTTTTGCAACGTTCTTAGGGGTTGCCATCTACATGAGGATCTTCAGGATTTAGAATGGGGAAGGAGAGGCTTGACAGGCTTTTGGTTGAGAGGGGTATCGTAAAGAGCAGGGA
>CAZIVU010000018.1:0-14141 GCA_964542865.1 uncultured bacterium
CTGTTCTGCTCCGGGTCAAGAACCTCAAGGAGCGCCGCAGCCGGGTCTCCCCTGAAGTCCGAACCCATCTTATCTATCTCATCAAGGAGGATTACCGGGTTCTTCGTCCCCGCCTTTCTTAAAGCCTGAATGATCTTTCCCGGCATCGCCCCGACGTAAGTCCTCCTGTGCCCCCTTATCTCAGCCTCATCCCTCACCCCTCCGAGGGATATCCTCACAAAGTTCCTCCCCAGAGCCCTCGCAATGGACTTTGCAAGGGATGTCTTTCCGACGCCGGGAGGTCCTACAAAGCAGATTGTAGGCTGCTTCACCTCAAAAGCCTTCTTCCTCCTCCTCTTTATGAGGGACTTGACCGCCAAGAACTCAAGAACCCTTGCCTTCACCTTCTCAAGGTCGTAGTGGTCCTCGTTGAGTATCCTCTCAGCCCTCTTTATGTCAAGCTTATCCCTCGTCCTCTTTGACCAGGGAAGCTCAACCATCCACTCGAGGTACGTCCTCAGGACGGCAGCTTCGGCAGATTCCGGGTGCATCTTCTCAAGCCTTGAAAGCTCCTTTAAAACCGCCTCCTCTATATCCTTGGGCATCTTTGCCTTCTTTATCTTCTCCCTGTACTCCGCAATCTCCTTTCCCCTTCCTTCCTCCTCACCCAGCTCCTTCCTGATAGCCCTGAGCTGCTGCCTGAGGAAGTACTCCTTCTGCTCCTTCTCCATCGACTCCCTTGCCCTTGTCCTTATCAGCTCCTGAATCTCCAGAACCTTTATCTCATGCTCAAGCTTTTCGCTTATTCCCTTCAGCCTCTCTATGGGGTCAAGGGTTGAAAGGAGCTTAATTGCGTCCTCAGTGCTGAGCTCTATCTGGCTCGATATCAGGTCGGCAAGCCTTCCCGGGTCCTCAACGGACCTGAAGATCGCAACCATGTCTGGAGGAATCTGCTTTCCAAGGGCAACAACCCTCTCAATCTGATCCTTCACGAGCTTGATTAGAGCCTCATCCTCCATCTTCTGAACAACGTACTCGGGCTCCTCGATGTGCTCAACGGTCGCAAGGTAGTAGCCATCGACCGTTTCAATGGACTTCACGTTTGCCCTTCCGAGCCCCTGAACGAGTATCTTTATCCTCCCGTCGCTCATCCTCATTGCCTTCAGGATAACTGCGACGGTTCCCATAGAGTAGAGGTCATCGGGCTTTGGCTCCTCAACCTCCCTGTCCTTCTGGGTAAGGAGGAGTATGAGCTTGTGCTCCTTAAGGGACTCCTCAACTGCGCTGACGGAGAAGGGCCTTCCCACGAAGAGTGGCGTTATCATCATCGGGAAGACAACAACGTCCCTCAGCGGAAGAACGGGAAGCCTCTCGGGAAACTTAATCTCTCCTATCTGCGGCGCTCCTATATTCTCAGCCATCAGCTTCTCCTTTCACCCTTCTTTTCAGGAATTCAAAAAATTCCCCCCTAATCTCTTCCCTTTTAAGGGCAAAATCAACGGTTGCAATCAGGAACCCCAACTTTGAACCTGTATCGTACCTTTCCCCCTCCATCACCTTTGCGTATATGGCCTCCCTCATCCCGAGCCCAACGAGTCCGTCCGTGAGCTGTATCTCCCCGTTCTTCCCCGGAGGGGTGCTCTCAAGTATCGGGAATACTGTTGGCGTGAGTATGTACCTTCCGGTTATAGCCATCCTCGAGGGAGCTCTTTCAACCTCAGGCTTCTCAACAAGCGTGTCAACCTTGAAAACGCCGTCCTCAATCTTCCTCCCGCCGATTATCCCGTACTTTGAGACCTCCTCCTCGGGGACCTCCTTTACGCCTATAACCGAACACCTGAACCTTCTGTAGACATCAAGGAGCTGGCCTATTGCCGGTTTCTCCGAGACCATTATGTCATCCCCGAGGAGAACGGCAAACGGCTCATTTCCGACGGCAGGCCTTGCCGTCAGTATTGCATGTCCAAGCCCTAAAGGCTCCTTCTGCCTCACGTATATGACCTCAGCAAGGTTCGTAATCTCCCTCACAAGCTTGAGGAGTTCATGCTTTCCCTTCCTCTCAAGGGTATACTCAAGCTCAAAGTTGCTGTCAAAGTGGTCCTCAATAGCCCTCTTGTGCTTTCCCGTGACGAAGACTATCTGCCTTATCCCCGCACTTACAGCCTCCTCAACGATGTACTGTATGACCGGCTTATCAACTATCGGGAGCATCTCCTTGGGCTGCGCCTTAGTTGCAGGGAGAAACCTCGTCCCCAGCCCTGCAACGGGAATAACCGCCTTCTTAATCATCTCAAACCTCCCATGGAAACCTTACTGCAAATATGCACTTTAAGTACCTTGACTCCGGTATCTGAAGGACAAACGGGTGGTCCTTTGACTGGTAGGTGGTGTAGAGAACCCTTAGGGGAACCCTTGTATCAAAAGCCGCTGACCTCAGTATCTCCTCAAGTATCGGGGGCGTTATGTGGTGGGAGCACGAGCAGACGGCGATGCTCCCTCCCGGCTTCAGCATCTTCAACCCCCTCAGGAAAAGCTCCTTGTAACCCCTCTTAGCCTGTTCAACGTGCCTCCTGCTCTTTGCAAACGCAGGGGGGTCGATAACTATGGCGTCAAACCGCTCCCCCTCCTGCTGCATCCTCTTCAGAACCTTGAAGGCATCCCCTTTTACGAACCTCAACCTTTCAGCAACCCCGTTTAACTTCCCGTTCTCCCTTGCAAGCTCCAGTGCAAGCTCGGAGCTGTCAACCATGACAACCTCGGACGCACCCCCGAGCTTTGCAGCGTATATGCCGAAGCCCCCGAGGTGGCAGAAAACGTCAAGGACTCTGTCCCCTTCCCTGACGAACTCCCTTGAGAACAGGAGCTTGTTCTCCCTCTGGTCGAGGAAAAGCCCGGTTTTCTGCCCTCCGGCAATCTGAACGTAGAACTTTATTCCGTTCTCCTCAACGACAACCCTTTCGGGAACCTCACCGTAGACCGTCCCCTCAAAGGGGAGCAGTCCCTCAAGCTCCCTTGCAGGCGTATCCGACTTCTCATATATCCCCTTCGGTGAGAGGACATCAACAATTGCACCTATCAGCTTCTCCTTCAGCTTCTCCATGCCGAGCGTGTTTACCTGAATGACAACGTAATCCCCGTAGACATCTGCAATGAACCCGGGAAGGTAATCGGCCTCGGAATGGATTAGCCTGTAAGCCTGAGAGTTGATGACAACCTCCCTCCTGTAGGAGAGGGCTTCAAAGACCCTTCTCCTGAAGAAATCGTCATCCACCCTCTCCTCCTTCCTGAACGTTAAAACCCTGATGCAGATGTAGGACTCCGGATTTATGTACCCCTTTGCAAGGAACGAACCCTTGTAGTCCCTTACGATGCAGATCTCCCCCGGCTTCGGCTTCCTTGAAAATGAGAGCACATCCCCCCTGAATATCCACGGATGAAATCCCTTAACCCTTCCTTCTCTTCCCCTCTTAAGCGATACCTGAAGCACCTAAAACCCCAGAATGGATTTGAGAGCTACCTTTGAGAACCTGAAGAAGTTCTGCCTGTAACTTCCCCTGCCGCATACAACATCAGCAACGACCCTTCCCAGCTCCTTCTCCCTCTCCATAAACCTGAAGGCGATGTTCCTGCTCCTGAAGAAAACGTTTCCGGCAATCCTTGCCCACCTGAACTCACCTCCAAACTCCCTGTTAACCCAAATCTCATAGTCCTTAAGGCTCCTCCCGTCCCCAGAGGAGAAGAAATCTGCAACGCTTTTCGCCGCAATCTGTCCGCTCCTTGCGGCGTAGTAGATCCCCTCCCCCGTAAGGGGGTCAACAAGCCCTCCCGCATCCCCTAAAAGGAGAACCCCATCAACGTAGATTTTATTAAAACCCCTTCCTGCCGGAATCGGGAAGCCCGAACCCCTGAACCCTGCTCCGATGCCGTGCTTTCTCAGGAAAAACTCCATTCTCTCCTTAAACCCCCTTATTCCCCTCCTCATCTCGCCGAAACCGGCGGTAACAAAACCGCCCTTGGGGAAGACCCAGAAGTAGCCCCAGTCCATTCCTGTAAAGTCTATAACCGTCCTGTCAAAATCTACCTCTATATCCGATTCAAACGTCATTCCGATCTGCCTTTTCACTCCCAAAAGGTTGGCTATCCTGCTGTTAACGCCATCGGAAGCAACAACAACCCTTGCCCTGTAGGAATCCCTCTCCGTCCTCAACCGCCAGAGGGAACCATCCCTTTCAACGGATACAACCCTTTCAGGCATGTGGATGTTGAACTTTTCTGCCACAGAGCGGAAGAGAAGGTAATCAAGCTCCGCCCTGTCCGTCATGTAGATGAGGGGAGAGTTCCCTCCGACACAGACCTCCCTCTTCCCGCTGTGGAGGAAGACCTCCTTTGACCTGAACCTAACAACGGAATCCACTTCGGGGAAAAGCCCCTTCAGGAGGCGGTAGGCTTTCTCCGTTAAACCCCCTGCACAGAGCTTTCTCCTCGGAAAGCTCAGCGCTTCAAAGGCTATAACGTTAAGGTTCAAACCCTCAACGCCCTTAAGGAAAGCTGTTCCGGAAGGCCCTAAACCAACAACGGCAATATCGTAAACCAAACCCTCTAAGCTCCTCTGTAGTCTGCAATCAGCTTGGCGAACTCCCTGAAGAGGTACCTTGAATCGTGAGGGCCCGGGGAGCTTTCGGGATGGTACTGAACCGTGAAGAGTGGCTTTGTCCTGTGCTTCATCCCCTCAACGGTTCCGTCGTTGAGGCTGTAATGGGTAACCTCAAGCTCCTCGGGGAGTGTTGACTCATCAACAGCAAAGCCGTGGTTCTGAGCGGTTATCTCGACCTTCCCCGTGTAAACGTTCCTGACGGGCTGGTTCGCTCCCCTGTGTCCGAACTTGAGCTTGTAGGTGCTTGCTCCCATGGCAAGTGCGGTAAGCTGGTGACCCAAACATATTCCAAATATGGGCTTCCTGTACACGGCAATGAGGTACTTTATGTTCTCAATTGCGTAGCTCACCGCTGCCGGGTCTCCGGGACCGCAGGAGAGGAAAATCCCGTCGGGGTTAAGCTTCAAAACCTCTTCAGGCGGTGTCCTTGCCGGGACAACGATGGGTTTCAAGCCGTTGCTTGCAAGGTTCCTGAGAATGTTGTACCTTATCCCGAAGTCAAGCACCACAACGCTGTACTTGAAGTTTTCAACCTTCCTGTACCCGTTATCCCACAGCCCCTCATCCCACTCGTAGGGCTTCCTGCAGGTAACCTCATCAACGAGGTTCAAGCCCTCCATGGGCGGAATTGACCTCGCCTTCGATATCAGGCTGTCAACGTCAAAGTCAACCGTTGAGATTACCCCCCTCATCGTCCCTGCACTTCTGAGCCTCTTGACAAGCTCCCTCGTATCTATCTCACATATTCCAACAACCCCGTGCTTTTTAAGGTAGTCGTCAAACGAGCCCTCAGCCCTCCAGTTTGAGTAGACTTCAGATATCTCTTTGACAATGAAGCCCTCGGCCTTTGGTCCGTCAGACTCAACATCCTCCCTGTTAGCTCCGACGTTGCCTATGAGAGGACAGGTCATCGTAACTATCTGCCCCTTGTACGAGGGGTCGGTAACGATCTCCTGATAGCCGGTCATGCTTGTCGTGAACACGACCTCACCGTAAGCCTCACCCTCCGCGCCAAAGCTGAGCCCCTCGTAGTAGGTTCCATCCTCCAAGGCAAGGATGGCTCTCTTCCTGTTAAGCATAACCTCTCCAAAGTTCATAGATTATAATTGCTTTCATAGTTTACCAAATGAGGAGGAAGCGGTGAAAAAGCTCCTTTCCCTGCTGATCCTGATCCCGATTCTCTTCTCCTGCAACCTAAAGGGGAAGAGCAAACCACTCATAGTCTCATCCCTCCCCGTGTGGACAGGCGTTGCAGAGTACATAGGTGGAAGGGACTTCAGATACTACACAGTTCTCAAGGGGGGAGAATCCCCTCACGGCTATGAGGTGAAGCCATCGGACGTGAAGATGGTAAAGGATGCCGCCCTCATTATCGTCCACGGGCTCGGCATGGACAGGTGGGCTGTGAGGGGAGCAAACCCGAAGAAGGTTCTTGACATCGGGGAGCTCCTCTCCAGGAAGTACAGCTTCCTGAAAAGCTCAAAGGGATACCACATATGGGCAAATCCGCTGATGATGGAGGACGTTTACTTTGAGATTGCAAGGAAGCTATCCGAGTTCTACCCTCAGAGGGAGAAGTACTACGAGAAGAGAGCGGATGACTACGCAGCGATGATAAGCCAGCTGATAGAGAGGATCTCAAGTTGCACGTCGAACCTGAAGAACAGGAAGGTCATAGCCTTCCACCCCGTCTGGGAACCCCTCTTCAAAACGATTGGCATCGAACCCGTTGCCTTCATGGTTGAGAACCCTTCAGAAGAGATAACCCCCAAAAGGCTGAAGGAGCTGATAGATATCGGGAGAAGGGAAAAGGTAAGGCTGGTTGTCGGGGAGTCGATAGCCCCGGTATCCGTCCCGAGGAAGCTCTCCGAGGAGTTAGGTGCAAAGCTCCTCATCCTTGACCCGATACCTGAGGGGGATTATGTTAAGGCACTGAGCACCTGGGGAAGGAAGCTCTGCGAAAGCCTCAAGGAGTAAGCATGATTGTCATGATAGATAACTACGATTCCTTTACCTACAACGTTGTTCAGTACTTCGGAAAGTTAGGGGCGAAGATAGAGGTCTTCAGGAACGACAAAATTACCGTTGATGAGCTGGAAAGAATGGACCCGGAAGCCATCGTCATCTCTCCCGGACCCTGCACCCCGAAGGAGGCAGGGGTATCCGTTGAGGCTATAAGGAGGTTCTCCGGAGAAAAACCCATACTCGGAATATGCCTCGGGCATCAGTCAATCGGATTTGCCTTTGGAGCAAGGATTGTAAGGGCAAAGAGGATAATGCACGGGAAAGCATCAAGGATTTTCCACAACGGGGAAGACCTCTTCAGGGGAATGAAAAACCCATTTTCAGCCATAAGGTACCACTCCCTCGTCATAGAGAAGGACTCCCTTCCCGGAGAGCTTGAGATAACCGCGGAGAGCGAGGATGACAGGGAGATTATGGGAATCAGGCACAAGGAACACCCAACGTTTGGCGTCCAATTTCACCCCGAATCGATACTGACCGAGGACGGGATAAGGATAATTGAGAACTTCCTCGATATATGCAAAAGTTGACACGCCAAGCCCACGTTCATAAATTTTCAAGCTGCGCGCCCGTAGCTCAGTAGGATAGAGCGCGAGATTCCTAATCTCGAGGCCGCAGGTTCGATCCCTGCCGGGCGCACCACTCCAACAAAAATATTAAAATAGCTCCATGAAAAGGTTCCTGAAGTTCATCTTCATATCAACAGCTCTGGCAGTTTTTATCTACAGCCTCTTCACGCTCTTTACGCTTAACCCGGATATTCCCCTTGATGTTTTCATAAGCAGGACGAGAAGAGCACTCCTCCTATTAACCGTAAGCGGCGGTGCCATCATAGGGTATGTGGTTCTCAGGTGATGGCGGAGAGGGCGGGATTCGAACCCGCGGTACGGTGATTAACCGCACAACGCCTTAGCAGGGCGCCGCCTTCAGCCAGCTCGGCCACCTCTCCTTAATTGTGGCGGAGGGGGAGGGATTTGAACCCCCGGTGGGCGTAAACCCACGCCGGTTTTCAAGACCGGTGCTTTCAGCCAGACTCAGCCACCCCTCCAGTCTTGCGAAGTAAAAAGTTATAACCTAAGTTTTAGGCTGTCAAGTAGATTGAAGGGAGGTCAAGCCATGCTCTCAGAAGAGCTTCTTTCCGTTTTAGCGTGTCCGAAGTGCAAGGGGAACCTTGAGTACAGGGAGAAGGAGCAGAGGCTGATATGCCACAGGTGCAGACTTGCCTACCCGATAGTTGACGACATTCCCGTTATGCTTATTGACGAGGCTGAAGAGGTTGAGGAGTAGATGGTTAACGTAACAGACCTGAACTTTGAGGAGCTTGAGGGGTTCGTTAAAAGCCTTGGCCTTGAAAGGTTCAGGGCAGGGCAGATTTCAAGGTGGGTTTACAAGAAGCTGGTAACCTCCTTTGACGAAATGACGGATATATCAAAGGAGACGAGGAAGCTCCTGAGTGAGAACTGCAAAATCAAAAACCTGAGGCTGTTGAAGAGGGAGACCTCATCGGACGGAACTGTAAAGTACCTCTTTGAACTTGAGGACGGGAACAGGATTGAGTCCGTATTCATTCCCGAAAGGAGCTGGAACACGCTCTGCATATCAACGCAGGTTGGCTGTCCGATAGGTTGTAAGTTCTGCCTCACGGCAAAGGTTGGATTCAGGAGGAACCTGAAAACATCTGAAATTGTTGGCCAGTACCTTGAAGTCCTGAGGGATACCGGGGAAAGGATATCAAACGTCGTATTCATGGGCATGGGGGAACCCCTCCTCAACTTTGAGAGCGTGAAAAGGGCGGTTCAGATACTGACGGATGAAAGGATGGTTGGAATCTCCTCAAGGAAGGTAACCGTATCAACCTGCGGCATTATCCCGGGAATAAGGAGGATGGCAAAGGAGCTGAACAGGGTAAAGCTCGCCGTTTCGCTCCACGCAACGGATGATGAGACGAGGAGCTTCCTCGTTCCCGTGAACAGGAAGTACCCGATCAGGGAGCTTTTCAGGGAGCTCAGGAGGTACCCGGCGGACAACACCCGCAGGATCATGGTGGAGTACGTTATGCTGAAGGGGATAAACGATTCCCTTCAGGATGCCGAAAAGCTTGCAAGCCTTGTAAAGGGAATACCCGTAAAGGTAAACCTGATACCGTTCAACCCCTATCCGGGTTCTGAGTTTGAAGGCTCGGGCATGGAAAGGATTGAGGCTTTCCAGAGAGTCCTCTGGAGGAGGAACATTGCCGCCTTCATAAGGGATTCAAGGGGACAGGACATATCCGCCGCCTGCGGGATGCTAAGCGCTAAAGAAGCCTGATTGCGAAGAGGGTTCTCTTCTCCGTTCCCTCCTTCCTGAACGAGTAGTAGATGTCGTTGTTGCAAACGGTGCACCCTTTGATAACCTCAATCTCCCTCACACCTGCCGCCTTAAGCTGGATGATGTTGGCAGCCTTAAGGTCAAGGAAAAGCCTCTCACCTTCATTCCTGAATACCCTCTCCCTCTGGGAGATGGGGAACGATTCATAAACGTCAATCCCGACCTCATAACACCTCTCGCATATGCAGGGGCAGAGAATTGCTTTCCTTACCTTTGAGAAGGTGCTCATGTACTTTGCCGTTTTGTAAACGATCCCCCTTGCCGTCCCCCTCCAGCCGGCGTGAACAGCCCCGACCATCCTGTCAGCCACGAGCAGAACGGCAAGGCAGTCCGCACAGACCACTCCGACCCACCACCTCTTGCTGTCAGAGACGATGGCATCCCCCTTCTTCTCCGGAGCAAACCTGTTTGCGAATATGACCCTCGAATCGTGAACCTGAATAGGCCTTATGACAGGAATTCCCCCTATGCTTTCTACCTTCCTCCCGTCGGCAGGCTTCTTTGAAATAAAAATCTCGTAGTTCATCGTTCTTTTAATGATAAAATTCACACATGCGAAAGGTTAACATCGACTGTTCAATAGTATCACAAATGCTGCCACTTTTTAAGCTATCACCGGTGGAGATGGTTGACCTCTACGCCGAAAAGCTCTCGGAGACAATCGAAAAGCTCAGCGGGAGCAGAGCATCCATTGCAACCCGAAAGGTCCTCATGAAGAGGGGGGCAAAAAGGTTAAGAAAGCTCAAAAGGGACGTGAAATCACTCTCAAAGGACCTGAGGAAAAGGAAAATCATCTACGATACCTTCCACAGGGTTTTCCAGAGGCTAAGGTGGGCTGAGGATTCCGGGAGCGAAAGGGAGATAGAGCTGAGGGTATGGTGCACGTCATCCGTTGACCTTCTTGAGGATACGGTAAGGCTGCTTAAGGAGGGGATTTGAAGGAGATTCTCAGCTTCTGGCCACTTCAGGAGATCATCGTTGACCCGGACTTTCCACTGAGCAGCGGGGAGGAGGATGTGAGGCTGAACCTTAAGGTTTCAGCCGACCACAGAAGGGGAGACGGCAAGGTTGAGCTTTTCTTTGAGATATTCGGCTCGCTGACCCTGAAGGATGAGCAGGTGGCAAACGTAAGGTTCGTGAACGTTACCCATGTGAAGCCCGAGGGAAAGAGGATAGCAACGCTGAAGAGGAAACTGCTGAGGGAGAGGATAAAGGAGCTCCTCTCATTTCTCCCCCTCTACCTGTCAAAATCCAGCATTCAGGTGAAGAGCATAAACTATGAGCTGTAGGTGTTTGAAGGGGAAGCGGTTAAGCGGTATAAAGAGGGGAGCCGTAAAGTCCCTCATAGGGTTCATAAGGAAGCATCCTGAAACGTTCAGCCTTTTAGCAGAGCTTGTAAACTCCTTCAGGCCCACCGACTCGGACAGGGTTATAGCGGAGAGGATATTCCTGACTGTAAGGGAGATGAGCGAAATCGGCGTCCTGAACTTCAGGGAATCCTCCGAGCTTATGAGGCTGCTGAAGGGTTTCTTCCTCCACAGCACAGACAGGAGGAGGGGAGACTTCCTTGAAGCCATCGTTTCAAAGCTGGGACCGTTCTTCTTCAGTGAGAGGTCAAGGAGGGTTAACCAGTGCAAGGTATTCAAGGGATACAGGGCTGTGTCGATGAAGGAGATAGACGTTGCCTTCTCCGCAAGGAACTTCCTTGAGCTTCACGAGTGCAAGTCAAACATGGGGAGGCAGTGGAGAGACCCGCTCTACCCGAGAACGCGGAAGGGGGGAAAGCTCAACTTCCTCAACTCCCTGAAGCGAACGTGCAGAAACGGAAGGAAGGTGATTCCCGTCTGCAGCGGCCTTGACGGAAAGCTGTCCGTTGAGGCTGTAAGGCAAACGTTCAGGGAGTATGGCTACAGGAACATCAGGGTTATGGGAAGGGGGGAAATTGAGGAAAAGCTCAGGCGTTAAGCCTGTAAATCTCAACCATGCCCTCGAACACGAGATCCCTGTCAACAACTCCCTCAAGGTAGCCCTTCAGAAGCTCACAGTAGCCTCCGGTAAGGATAACCTTTAACCCCTTACCGCGCTTCAGAGCCTCCCTGATACCCCCAACAACAGCGAGGAAAACCCCCGACGCTATGCACTCCTGTGTGTTCTTCCCGGGAAAGTCCGGAGGGGCGCCCTTCAGCGATACAAGGGGGAGCGACGATGTCCACCTGTGGAGAGAGGAGAACATAAGGTCAAAGCCGGGGAAGATTGCCCCTCCCCTGAAAACCCTTTCAAGAACAAGGTCAACGAAAACAGCCGTCCCCAGTGAAACAACGAAGAGGCTATCTCCGTGGCGGGAGACGGCTCCGCAGGCAGCCGATATCCTGTCAGCACCGAGCCTTTCCACGTCGTACTCAAACCTTAAGGGAAGCTTCAGCTCCGGTGAAACAAAGGTGGCATCCCTGAAAACCTTCCTCAAGCTCTCCCCCACGGGTTTCACAACGCAGGAGACCACGACCTTATCAAAGCGTAGGGGTCGGATGAGCTCAAGGAGGGGAGATATGCCGCCCCTGAGGGTTTTCGTCGGGATTTCCCCGACCCTCAGGATTTTACCGCTGTAAAGCGCAACCTTCACCGAGCTGTTCCCGGCATCTATGAGGAGAAGCTCAGGTCCTGTACTCGGCATTTATCCTCACGTAGTCGCATGTAAGGTCGCAGGTCAGGTACTCGAATGAGCTTTCCCCGCACCCGAGATCAACCTCAATCTCCACCTCATCCGAGGAGGACATATAGGCTGAAACCTCCTCCTCGCTGAAGTTTACGGGCTTTCCCTTAAAGAGGAGGAACTTTCCGATGCGAAGCGATACCCTCTCCTCATCCATGCCTGTCATGGCAGAACCGGCAGCGGCAATCACCCTTCCCCAGTTCGGGTCGTTTCCGTAAACTGCCGTCTTGACCAGCGGAGAGAGTGCAATCCTCCTTGCAACCCTCCTTGCCTGCTCCCTGCTCCCTGCTCCGGAAACCTTTACCCTTATAACCTTCGTTGAACCCTCTCCGTCCCTGACAATCTGGTAGGAAAGCTCCCTCATCACGTCCCCGAGAGCGGAGAGGAACGTATCCATATTTGAGCCGTCAACCTTGACGCCGGAAGCCCCGTTTGAGAGCAGGAACACGCAGTCATTCGTGCTCATATCCCCGTCAACGGTTATGGCGTTGAAGCTCTCCTCAAGACAGGTGGAAAGGGCTTCCCTCAGGAGCTCCTTTTCCACCGCGGCATCCGTGACGATGAAGGAGAGCATCGTTGCCATGGAAGGGTCTATCATCCCGGCTCCCTTTGCTATTCCCCCTACCGAGTAGCCGGAGACCTCCCTGAAGGAGAGCTTCGGGAACGTATCCGTCGTCATTATTGCCGCTGCAGGCTTTTCCCCCTTAGCCCTTCCGAGGTTGGAGATGGCTTCCCTTATCCCCCTCTCAACCCTTTCCATGGGAAGTTGCTGCCCGATAACGCCCGTTGAAGCCACAAGGAACTCACCTCCAAGCTCTCTGGAGGCTATCTCCTTCATCCTCATTGCGTTCTTGATACCCTCCTCTCCCGTGCAGGCGTTGGCGTTGCCGCTGTTTGCAACGATGCCCCTTACAAGCTCAACCTCCCTCTCCATCCGGGAAACAACCTTTACGGGAGCAGCTTTTACATCGTTCCTCGTAAGGGCAACGGCAAACGTGCAGGGAAGCTCGGAGAAGACAACGAGGACATCATCTCTCTTCACCCCCTCCTTTATCCCTCCCGAACCGGTTCCGCAGAGAAAACCGTTTACCTCAGCAATTCCCCTTTTCATAGGATAATTATAGAAAATGGTAAACTTTTCGGATGCCGGAGGCGAAATGGCGAAAATCGTAAGGAGCATCCTTGAGACCATCGGTAACACCCCTTTAATGGAGCTTAACGTTGATGGGACAAGGGTTTTCGCAAAGCTTGAGATGTTCAACCCCGGGGGAAGCATAAAGGACAGGGTAGCGCTGTCCATAGTTGAGGATGCGGAGTCGAGGGGTGCCCTGAAGAGGGGAATGAGCGTCATCGAGGCAACGAGCGGGAATACGGGGATAGGACTTGCCCTTGTATGCGCAGCAAAGGGGTACGGGTGCACGATAGTGATGCCGGAGAACATGAGCGATGAGAGGAAGAAGCTCCTAAAAGCCCTCAACGCCGAGCTTATACTCACGCCGGCGCAGGAGGGGATTCCGGGAGCCGTCCGGGAGGCTGAGAGGCTGTTCAGGGAGAACCCGGAAAGGTTTTACCCTGCAAGGCAGTTCTCCAATCCTGTCAACCCCGAAACCCACTACAGGCACACGGCAGGGGAGATTTTAGAGCAGTTGGGAAGGGTTCCGGATGCCGTTGTTGCAGGTGTCGGGACGGGCGGGACGCTGATGGGACTGGGAAGGAGGTTCAGGGAGGTTAACGGAGACTGCCTCATCGTCGCGGTTGAGCCGGAGGAATCCGCGGTCATCTCGGGAGGGGAGGCTGGAAGCCACAGGATTCAGGGTATCGGAGCAGGGTTCATACCTGAAATCCTTGACACCTCCATGGTTGACAGGACAATCAGGGTCAGCTACGAGGATGCAAAGCGGGCTGCAAACCTTCTCTCGAGGAGGTTCGGGATAGTTGCCGGCGTTTCATCAGGAGCAAACCTCTTCTCAGCCTTGAAGGTTTCAAAGGAGATGGGGGAGGGTGCAGCCGTCGTAACGGTATTCCCCGACACGGGGGAGAGATACCTGAGCACGGACCTCTTTGATCGGGTGGAGCATGGAGATAAGGAAGGTTGAGGGAATAATACCGTTAGAGGCTGTAAGCAGAGACCTTCCCATCAAGCTTGAGAATTTCTCCTACAAAGATATGAAGAACCTCCTTTCAAGAACCATTGAGGGGGAGAGGAAGGGAAACATCTCGGAAGAGCTCGGGAAAAACGTGTTCAAAGCGATATTTGAGGGTTTCACGGAAGGGGGAAGGGCAAGGATAAACGTGGGGGGAAGGGTTATCAGCGCCGAGGTTGATGCGGAGCTTAACCTCATCCCGGGGGACAGGCTTACCCTGATGGTCATCTCAACGGAGCCGGAGGTAAGGCTGAGGCTCATA
>CAZIVU010000019.1:0-13809 GCA_964542865.1 uncultured bacterium
GAAGGAGGTGTCATGGGAACAAAAGGAAGGGCTTTGGTCGGAGAACATGCAGAGAGGATTATAGAGCTCCTCAACAGGGCTCTGGCTGATGAGTGGCTTGCCTACTACCAGTACTGGATAGGTTCAAAGGTCGTCAAGGGTCCGATGAAGGATGCGGTTATTGCCGAGCTTGTCCAGCATGCAGCCGATGAGCTGAGGCATGCGGACATGCTCGTTACAAGGATACTTGAGCTTGGGGGAACCCCGGTCCTCTCCCCGGAAAGCTGGTTAAAGCTCACAAACTGCGGCTACGAGCCTCCAGCAGAACCGTTTGTTAAGAACGTCCTCTCTCAGAACATCAGCGGGGAGCAGTGCGCCATAGATACGTACAACAAGCTTTTGAAGTACACAAAGGATATAGACCCCATAACGTACAACCTTGTCCTCCAGATACTTACCGATGAGGTTGAGCATGAGGAGGACCTTCAGTCCCTCCTTGAAGACCTTGAAAACATGAGATTTTAAAAACACACAACCTCATTCGGGCTTGGGTTTTCGAGCCTCTCCTTCAGCCTGTCAACATCAACGGTGCATACCGTTCCCGAGTAACTCTTAAGAAGCTCCCTTGCGTTCTCCATCAGGAGTTCATAACCTCTCCTGTTAAAGTTTTCAAGGTGGTAGTAGGCAACCGCAACCTGTATCAGAGCCTGAATAAACTCCCTCAACTCCCCATACTCCCCCATCCAGAACCTCTCAAGGACCTCATGAACCTCAAAGTAGAGGCCCCTCCTGAAGAGCTCCCTTGAGAGAACCACGGCATCCTCTAAGGATTGCGGAATTTCTATCTTCCCCATCTCCCTCAACAGCTTCTCATACTTTTCAAGCTTCCCGAAAAGGTAGTCCCTTGTAAATTCATCAAGCTTTCCGAACTTCAGGTATCCACCCTCATCACAAACAAGGGGAAACTCCTCGGGAAGCTCAGTGAGGTTTCCTTCCACCTTAACCCTCTCACCCCTGTAGATGGAGAGGATTGCAAAAAGCCTCTCCCCTGAGATTTCATCACCCTCCAAAAGGTAGCTGCAGAGGAGCTCAGACAGGTAGTTCCTAATTTCGAAAATCTCCATAATTTTCTCCATAAGGAAAATTTAGGAGAAGTTCCCGTGAAGGCTATATTTCTGGACAGGGATAACACGCTCATCCACGACGAGGGCTACATACACAGGCCTGAGGATGTAAGGCTGAAGGAGACAGTCCCTCAGGCGCTCAAGCTCGCAAAGGAGAGGGGATTCCTCCTCGTAGTTGTCAGCAACCAGTCGGGAATAGGAAGGGGATACTTCGGGGAAGGGGACTTCCACGCCGTAAACAGGAGAGTAGATGAGCTTCTTTCCCGATACGGCGTAGGTATAGATGCCTACTACTTCTGCCCCCACAGGCCGGATGAGGGTTGTAGCTGCAGGAAACCCGAACCGGGAATGGTTCTCAGGGCATCCTCAGAACTTAACATCGACCTGAAGAGGAGCTACGTTATCGGAGACAAGGAGACGGATGTTGAGCTCTCAAAAAGGGCGGGCTGCCGGATGGGTATAAAGGTTGGGACGGAGGAATTCCCCACTCTCCTTGACGCTGTGAACTTCATTCTGGAGGACTATGAGAAGGCTTTTCCTGATAACGGGTGAGCTCTCGGCTCAAAACTACGCCGAGGAGATTGTCGGAAAGCTTAAGGGGGAATTTGAGATATTTACCGTCTCCCTCAAAAGCATAGAAGGTTCAAAGAGGGTCCTTGATGCAAATGAGATTACCGCATTTGGACTTTTTGAATCGCTGAAGAAACTGCCCTCGGTGTACAGGGGGTTTTTAAAAGTTAAGAGGTTTATGGAGAGGGAAAAACCCGATGCCGTTCTGCTCATTGACTTTCCCGGTTTCAACCTCAAGGTTGCCAGCCTTGCAAGGAGAATGGGGATAAAGGTTCTCTACTTTATATCACCGAAGTTCTGGGCTTGGGGAAGGGGAAGGGCAAGGAGGATAGCCGGAATCGTTGACAGGATGTACGTGATATTTCCGTTTGAGGTTGACCTCTACAGGAGGGTCGGGCTTGATGCTGTTTACGTAGGAAACCCTGTCGTTGACAGGGTTAAGGCAAAAGTGAGTAGAGAGGAGTTCCTATCAAGGTTTTCACTGGAGGAGGATAAGCCTATCGTGTGCCTCCTTCCGGGAAGCAGGATGTCCGAGATTAAGTACCTCCTCTCCCCCCTTCTTAAAACGGCAAAAAGGTTGAAAGCGTTTCAGTTCATCCTCCCCGTTGCCGAGAGCCTCCCTTTTGGTGCTGTAAAAGGGATGGCTGAGGGCAAAGCCGGAAACGTCAGATTAATTCCGGGAGCGTTCGTTTACGATGCCATGCTCTACTCCGATGCAGGCGTGGTCGCTTCCGGAACGGCAACGCTTGAGGCGGCGGTTGCAGGCCTTCCCCACGTTGTCGTTTACAGGCTGAACAGGTTTACCTATCAGGTGGCAAAAAGGGTTGTAAGGGTAAAACACATATCGCTTCCGAACATCGTCGCCGGAAAGGAGGTTGTCAGGGAGCTTATTCAGGACGACGTGACCCCTGAGAACGTAGAGAGGGAGCTTCTAATGGCTTACAGGAGCAGGAACAGGCTGAGGGAAGTTCTAAAAAGTGAGGTAAAGGCAAGGTTAAAGCCGGGAGCCGTTGAAAACCTTTGCTCAAGGATAAAACTTGATTTGGCATAGCGGTTTCTAATAAAATAACGGGAAGTTCAACTTGGGAGGTAGTTATGGAAAGAGCCATGAACCTTTCACTCTCAATCTTGGGGTTGATAATAATAACCTTCTTCTCACTCCTCCCCCTCGGGATATTTGCAAACACGCTCGATATGCACCACTTCTTCTCCCTTAAGCTTGGAATAGCCCTTGTGGTGGCCCTTATCAGCAGCAAGCTCTACATTAACTATGCAAGGGACTTGAGGCTCTACTCGGTTGCCTGGGGGTTCGGGCTTATAGTGATGTTCGGCATGAGCCTCGTTGTGTTCTTCATACTCGTTGACGTTTTCCTTAAGGTTTTAGGCCTTGAATAATGGATATAAGGCAGCTTGAGGTCTTCCTGAAAGTTGCGGAGCTGAGCAGTTTCTCAAAGGCTGCCGATATCCTGAACATCTCACAGCCAACGGTAAGCGCCCATATCCAGAACCTTGAATCGGAGCTGGGTATAAGGCTCTTTGACAGGTCCGGAAGGAAAGTTCTGCTTACTCCGGAAGGAAAGGTTCTTGTAAAGTACGCAAAGGAGATAATCAAGAAGAGGGACGAAGCCTTAGCGCGCGTCCTCTCAAAGTCTGAAGACCTCTCGGGTACCCTGAAGATAGCCGCAAGCAATATCCCGGGAGAGTACTTCATCCCGTCCATACTCATCCACGTAAAGAGGACGATGCCATCGGTTACCCTGAACGTTGACGTTTACGACACCAGGAGGGTAATCGCAATTCTCATGGAGGATATCCCAGCCTACGAAATAGGGTTTGTCGGCTCGGCAGTTGATGAGAAGAACCTTGAGTGCAGGGAGATCTTCAAGGATGAACTTGTCCTGATAGCCCCTTTCAGCTACAGGCCTTCTGTGGTCACGGTTGATGACCTGCTGAAGATGCCGATCGTTCTCAGGGAACGGGGTTCAGGTTCAAGGGAGTCGTTTGAAAGAGCCTTAAAGGAAATGGGATTGGACATATCAGACCTGAACGTTGTTGCCGTCCTCGGCAACAACACAGCCGTTAAGGAAGCGGTAGTGAAGGGTTCATTCTTTGCCGTCGTTTCAAGGTATTCCGTAAGGAGTGAGATACGGTGCAAACTCCTCAAAGAGGTTTCAGTCAAGGACTTCAACGTCAGAAGGAGCTTCTACGCCGTAAGGAGGAGGGATATAACGCCATCTCCCCCGGCAAGGAAGTTCTGGAGCAGCCTTCCATCCTTCCTGAAGCAGTTAGAGGTTGACAAGTAGATGATAAGTTATACAATTAGCACTGTTGAAGGCAGCATCGGAACAGGAAAAGCCCAGAAGGCATGCCGTTTCTGCCTTCTGGGCTTTTAAATTTTAAAAACTTTAGAGAGGTAGGACACATGGAGAAGCTCACAGGAACAGTGAAGTGGTTTGACTCAAAGAAGGGCTACGGCTTTATAACAGCCGATAATGGCCAGGACGTCTTCGTCCACTACACAGGTATTGTAGGAAACGGTTACAGGACCCTCGATGAGGGTGACAGGGTATCCTTCGAGATTACCGAGAGTGAGAAAGGCCTTAAGGCCGTAGAAGTAGAAAGAATATAAAACAGAATTGATTGCCACGGTTCCGTCTGAAACGGCGTCGGTTCCGTGGCAATTTTTATTGAGGGAGAGATTATGAGTTTCACCTTTAAGGATTTGGACCCAAGAATAACGAAATCCCTTGAGAGGATGGGATTTGAGAACCCCACGCCCATTCAGGAAAAGGCTATACCAGTCGCTCTGGAGGGGAAGGACGTTGTCGGGCAGGCACAGACAGGAACGGGTAAGACGGCAGCGTTCGGCATACCACTCGTTTCAGGAATAGAGCCGAGGGAAAGGGGAGTAAAGGCTATAATCCTCGTTCCAACGAGGGAGCTTGCAATTCAGGTTGCCCACGAGATATCCCTTATCGGTCAGGACAAGAAAATCTTTGCCTATCCGATATACGGCGGGGTGTCCATTGAGAAGCAGATTAGCATGCTAAAGAGGGGAAGGTGCCACATAGCTGTCGGCACTCCCGGAAGGGTGAAGGACCTGATAAACAGAGGAGAGCTAAAGCTTGACAGGGTAAGGTTTGTCGTCCTCGATGAGGCTGACCAGATGCTGGATATGGGCTTCATAGAGGATATAGAGTACATCCTTTCCAAAACGCCCAAGGAAAGGCAGACGATGCTCTTTTCAGCAACGATGCCAAAAGAGATAATGAAGCTCATAAAGAACTACCTCAAGAATGACTACGTTACGGTCAAGGTCGGCAAGTCCCTCATAACGCCGAAGGTCAACCAGAAGGTCATATTTGTGAGGAGCGAGGAGAAGCTCAACGCCCTTGTAAGAATACTCAATGAGAACAGGGGTGTTCCAACAATAGTCTTCGTTAAGACCAAAAGGGATGCAGCCGATATCGAGAGGAGACTTCAGGAAAGGGGAATAAAGGCAAGGGCTATCCACGGAGACCTCTCGCAGAGGCAGAGGGAATACGTCATGAACGGCTTCAGGAAGGGGTACGTGAAGACCCTTGTCGCAACGGATGTTGCTGCAAGGGGCATAGACGTGAAGGATGTCGGCCTTGTCATCAACTACGAGCTTCCTGAAAACCCCGAGATATACGTTCACAGAATAGGGAGAACGGGAAGGGCTGGAAGGGAAGGTGAAGCCATAAGCCTTGTTGCTGAACCTGAAAAGAGAAGGATGTACAGGATCAAGGGGCTCTCCTCCGTCAGGAAGGAGCGCTTCAGGTCATCAACCGTGAAAGACCTTGAGAGCGAAATTCTCAACTATCCGGATGAGTCGATAAAGCCCGGGCTCAGAAAAGTTGCATCGGAGCTTATATCAAAGAGACCGCCTGAGGAGGTCGTTGCCATACTCCTTTCAAAGGTTATGGCTTAACCGCAACGGTCATGTGGGCAAGCCCGTTAAAAAGGGGTTTAACGGTTTTAACCTTAAACCCCTTACTCTCCATCAGTTTTTTGAACTCCCCAACCGAGTAGAACCCCTCTATGGACCTTTCAAATTCCCTGAAGCTCTCGGCATACTTTGGAGCTATGAGCATGTTGAACTTCAAGAAAGAGAGGAACATGGCATGGGAGAGCCTGTAGCCGATGGGCTTTGACTCGGGCCTGAAGAACTCAATGTTCCCCCACACCCCTTTCCCCTTAAGCGACCTGAAGGCTTCATCGACCGTTCTCTCGGGTTCGGGGGAGTGCCTCACGCAGAAGGAGGTGAAAAGGATATCGATGCTCCCGCCCTTCACGGGAAACCATCGGTTATCAGCCCTAACAAAGAAAGCCTTTCCCCTCAACCTCTCCCTTCCCATCCTGAGGAGGGGGAGGCTGATATCGCAGTTTATGAAGAGCTTCGGGGTGCGAACTTTCAGGAACTGCTCCGCTACATCCCCGACGCCGGAGCAGAAATCGAGAACGGTATCGGAAGTTTCTGAAAGCCTTAACGTCTCCTCAACCATCCCCCTCCTCCACCTGTTGACGAAGAAGAGGCTGCTTACCCTGTTTATGAACCTCTCATAGTAGATGGCAAAATCCGTTTCAAAGAGCGTCTTTTCCATGGGGAAATTATAGCCAATCTTTTGTAGAATTAGCAGTCAGGAGAGTCTATGGTCAGGTGGGCTGAGGTTTACCTAAACAGGTTAAAGAGTAACTACGAGAGCTTGAGAAAGCTCCTTAAAGGTAAAAAGCTGATTGCAGTTGTGAAAGCAAACGCTTACGGCCACGGGAGCGTTGAGGTATCTAAGTTCCTTGAAAGGGAAACCGACGTTGATGCCTTTGCAGTGGCAACGTTTGACGAGGGCAGGGAGCTGAGGGAGTCCGGGATAAAAAGGGAGATAATCGTTATGAGCACCCCCATAGAGATGGGTGTTGACGAGATAAGGGAGCTAAGGCTCACCCCCGTTGTGTTTGACTTTGAAAGCCTTAAGCTTGCAAAGGAGCTCTCCACACCCTTCCAGATAAAGTTGGATACGGGGATGGGGAGACTCGGATTTACGCCGGATGAGTGGAACACCCTCCTTGAGAAGCTTGAAGGTTCCAAGGTCTGCGGCGTTATGAGCCACTTCCCCTGTGCGGACGAGGATGAAGCGTTTACAAAGAAGCAGTTCCGGGATTTTACCGGCTTTGTAAGGAGAGCAGAGGAGGTTTTGGGGAAAAGGTTATCCGTCCACATGGACAACAGCGCGGCTTTAAGGTTCAGGTTCAACTCCGTTCTTACCCACTCAAGGGTGGGAATTGCCCTTTACGGAAGCTATCCTTCAGGGAACTTTCCCGTAAAGCTTGAGCAGGTTATGGAGGTAAAGTCAAAGGTTATTCAGGTAAAGGAGCTTCCGGAGGGTTTTGGCATATCTTATGGAAGAACGTACATAACAAAGAGAAGGGAAAGGGTTGCAGTTGTGGCATTCGGGTATGCGGATGGACTTCCAAGAGCAGTATCAAACAGGGGACACCTGATTGTGAACGGCAGGAGGTGCCCCATAAGGGGCAGGGTGTGCATGGATATGACCGTGGTTTCCCTTAACGGCAATGCTTCAAAGGGGGATGTTGCCGTCATATCTGACAGGAGAATCAGGTTTGAGAAGATTGCCGATATAGCCGGAACGATACCCTACGAGGTTATGTGCGGGATAAGTCCGAGGGTAAAAAGGGTCTTTATAGAATAACTGCAGGAGGTTAAGATGGATCTGAGGGAAAAGGTCAGGTCTATGGACATGGATTTCTTCCTGAGCGGGAAGCACAAGATACCCGCAGAGAAGTTCCTTGAGCTGTGGTCTCAGGGAAAGGCTGTGCTCATTGATGTCAGGTTGAGGCAGGAAAAGGAGCTTGTCCCTCCCATGAAGTTGGGGCTTGACATCCCGATAAACGAGCTTCCTGACAGGCTCGACGAGATACCGAGGGACAAGATCGTCGTTACGGCATGTCAGAAGGAGGTAAGGGGTGCCATAGCCTATACATACCTCCTCTCGGAGGGATTTGAGAACGTCAGGACCCTTGCAGGAGGGCTGGATGGCCTCTTCCTCCTGATGAAGCCGAAGAAGATAGTTGAGCTAACTTCGAAAAAGTGATGGAGTACATAAGCTACACGTTCTCCGTCCCCCTACTCAAGGCTGACGCAGTTGAGGGGAGGCTCTACGACTACGGTTGCAGGGGCATATACGTGATTGAGGAGGGGGAAAGGGTAAAGTTTAAAGCCTACTTCGACTCGCCCCCTGAACTCCCGGAAGAGGTTGAAAGCTACGTTGAGAGGGTTGAAACGCTTATGGAGGAGGACTGGGGAAGGAGGTGGAGGAAGTACTTCAAGCCGACAAAGGTATCGGAGCACTTCTGGGTTGTCCCCTCCTGGATGAAGGGGAGGGTAAGCGTTAAGGGGACTCCTATCTACATATACCCTGCAAGGACTTTCGGAACAGGAACGCACGAAACGACAAGGCTCTCAATTCTCCTGATTGAGAAGGTCCTGAAGAAGGGTAGTTCACTCCTTGACGTTGGGAGCGGAAGCGGGATACTCTCCATAGCTGCAGAGAAGATGGGGGCGGGGAGGGTTGTTGCCTGCGACATTCAGGATGAGGCTGAGGAAGAGTTAAGGGTAAACATGGAGCTCAACGGAACCTCAAACATCGAATTTGTAAGGGGAAGCGCAAAGGACGTTGCAGGGAAATTTGATGTCGTCGTTGCAAACATTGAAAAGCACCTCCTCGAGCCGATACTGAAGGATATCGTTGAAAGGTCTGAGAGGTTCGTGATTGTATCCGGGATCCTGAAAACTCAGGAGACGGACTTCCTGAAGAGGGCAGAAAGGCTCAAACTGAAGCTCATTGAGAAGGTTGAGGAGGGAGATTGGGTATCATTTCTCTTTGAGGTGGAAGATGTTCGTTGACCTTCACTGCCACTCCACAGCCTCGGACGGGACACTGAGTCCTGAAGAGGTTATAGACCTTGCATCTTCCCTTGACGTGAGCGTTATCTCACTCACAGACCACGACACCGTTTCCGGGCTGGAGAGAGCATCGAAAAGGGCCGATTTAAGGGGAATAACGTTCATCCCCGGAATTGAGGTTACAGCCGATACATCCTTCCTCGGAAAGGGAAAGAGGGAGTTCCACATCCTCGGGTACCACGTGGATGTAAGCTCAAAGGCCATCTCCGACCTCACATCCTTCTACCAGATGACAAGGAGAAGGAGGAACGAGGAGCTGATTTCGAGGCTTTCAGACAGCGGATACAGGATCGACTACGGAGAGATGGAGAGAAGGTTCGGGCTGAACTTCGGAAGGCCCAACATAGCATCGGTGTTAACCGAAAAGGGGTTCTGCAGTAGCAGGGAGGAGGCATTCTCCCTGATGAGGAGCATGGGAGTGAAGAGGGAGAAGTTAGATTACAGGGAGGTTTTAAACCTGATAGATGAAGCCGGGGGGTTTTCGGTAATAGCCCACCCGGTAACGCTTAGGATCGGCTGGAGCGAGCTTTACTCCTTCCTCAAAGAGGCGAAAAGGGAAAGGCTTTCAGGAATTGAGGTATACCACCCGGACCACAGGCTGTCCGATGTCCTGAAGCTGAAGAGCATGGCCCGGGAGCTTAACCTCCTCTACACCGGAGGTTCGGACTTTCACGGGGACAACAAGCCCCAAATAAGGCTTGGCTTCCTGAGGATAAGGGAATCGGACATAAGATTCCCTACCTATGCTTCGCCTTAATCAGAAGCCTTGCAACGGAAAGGTTGTTCGAATCGTTTGCTATATCAAGGGGAGTTTTCCCCCTGTCATTCTTTACGTCGGTTAGGGCTCCGGCTTTGAGGAGCGCCTTCACGACCCTTATGCTGTTGGGGGTTGCTGCAGCAAGGTGAAGGGGAGTATTGCCGTGCTTATCCTTAACGTTTACCTTTGCTCCCTCTTTTAGAAGGAGCTTTACAAGCCTTGGACTGTTGTTGAGGGCTGCAAGGTGAAGGGGAGTATAGCCGTAGTTATCCTTAACGTTTACCTTTGCTCCGTGTTCAATCAGGAACTTCGCAACGTCGTAGCTGTTCTTTATAACGGCCTCATGAAGAGGAGTAAAGCCTTCCCTGTCCTTAACGTTAACGTCAGCTCCCCTCTCCACCAGAAACTTCGCAAGCTTGACGTTGTTCCTGTCGGCGGCAAAGAAGATGGCCGTCCATCCAAACTTATCCTTCAGGTTAACGTTAACCTTCCCGCTCTTTATAAGTCCGATAGCCTTCTCATACTTTCCCCTGTCAAGGGATTGGAAATACTCCCTCTTAATCTTCATCGTTACAGAAGTTGCATTTACCGTTGAAGCCGAAGCCGAACCGAACATCGAGACAAGGCTCAGAACCAGAACTGCCCTTTTCATCGCACCTCCTAATTTTTGAGTTCTTCAAGCTGAGATATTACACCATTTAGCGTGTCCGCTTCAAGGTAGAGCTTCCTGTCGGGGGTAAAGACTGCCCCCTTCTCCCTCACGAAGCTTACAATCCTCTCCGGGGAGACGGACGGGGATTCCCCGAACTTCAGGATAAGCTTCCCGGATGGGGTGAGCGTTACCTCTTCTATTCCCATCTCCCTTGCCAATCTCTTTATCCTCATCATGCTGAACATGTTTACAAGGGGGTCGGGAGCTACTCCGTGAACCTCCTCAATCCTCTTCAGAACCTCATCGGAATTACCGCCCGCAATCTCCGAGTATATCCTCAGCCTCTCCTTCGTATCCGATATGTAGTCCTCAGGTATGAACGCCTCAACGGGAACGTTGACCTTTACATCCCTCTCCTCCTCCCCCGAAACCTCCTCAAGCATCTTCACGTAAAGGTCAAACCCTACCGAGTTGATATAGCCGCTCTGCTTTGGACCAAACAGGGTTCCCGCTCCCCTTATCTCAAGGTCTTTAAGGGCAAGCTGAAATCCCCCTCCGAGCGGGGAAATCCTCTTCATTGCCTCAAGCCTCTTCACAGCCTCCCTGTTCAACCTTACCTTCGGGGATGTGAAGAGGTAGCAGTAACCCTTCTCAACTCCCCTTCCGACTCTTCCCCTTAGCTGGTAGAGCTGTGAAAGTCCGAACCTTTCAGCCCCAATAACTATAAGCGTATTTGCCGACGGGATGTCTATCCCAGACTCAACGATGGACGTTGCAATGAGGACGTTCAGCTTTCCGCTTATGAACTCATGCATCACCCTCTCAATGCTGTCCGACCTCATCTTTCCGTGGACAGTCCCGACCTCAGCCTCCGGGAAAAGCTCCTCAACCTTTTCCCTCAGCCGTTCAAGCTCAGATATGTCGTTCTGAACGATGAACACCTGCCCTCCCCTCAAGAGCTCCTTCTCCACGGCGAGCTTGAGGTTCCTGTCCGAGTACTTCATGACGGCAACCTTCGTCCCCTTCCTCCCGGATGGAGGGGTCTCGATGAGGCTTATGTTCCTGAACCCGGAGAGAGCCGAGTAGAGCGTTCTCGGTATGGGAGTAGCTGACATGTAGAGAACATGGATGTTCCTCTTCATGGCGGTTATCTTCTCCTTCGTCTTCACACCGAACCTGTGCTCCTCATCGATAATGAGCAGTCCAAGGTCTTTGAACTCTATGTCCTCTCCCGTTATCCTGTGGGTCCCGATTATGATATCGACCTCTCCCCTCCTCAGCTTCTCGATAATTTCCGACTGTCTCCCCCTGCTGACGAACCTTGAGAGCATCTCTATCCTTACAGGGAAACCGTCAAACCTCTTTTTAAACGTCCTGTAGTGCTGCTCCGCAAGTATCGTTGTGGGCGCTAATAGGGCAACCTGCTTCCCCGATGAGACAGCCTTCATGGCAGCCCTCATGGCCACCTCAGTCTTTCCGTAGCCGACATCCCCGCATATAAGCCTGTCCATCGGGGATTCGGACTCCATATCCCTGTAGACATCCCTTATAGCCTTTATCTGGTCGGGGGTCTCCCTGTAGGGGAATGACTTCTCAAACCTTTCCACCATTTCCCTATCGCCGATAAGTGGTTCAGCCTTGAGGCTTTTCCTCTCCCTGTAGAGCTGTGCAATCTCCCTTGCGTAGTTGATGAGGGATGCCCTGACCCGCCTCTCAAGGTTTCTCCAGGAGGTTCCTCCCAGCCTGTCAAGCTTCGGGTTTTTACCCCTGAAGCCTGTATAGCTGTAAATCCTGTCAAGCTGGGTGAATGGGGCAAAGAGCCTTTCCCCGTTTGCATACTCTATCTCAACGAAGTCAAACCTCTTCCCCATCAGCTTCCTGTTCACAATTCCGATGAACCTCCCGATCCCAAAATCCCTGTGAACGACGAAGGAACCGGGAGAAAGGTTCAGGACACTCTTACTGTCCGTCCAGCCCACAGCCTCCCCTTCCGAGAGGAGAACCTCACCGTCGAACCTGTAGCTCCCCAACGATTTCCCCTTTTCAAGCCTCGCCCTTACCCCGAGCCTTTTAACTATCTCCCTGCACGTTTCACCGACAGCGTCCGACTGGTAAACAACGGTTATCCTCCTGCCGCTGAAACCCTTCAAGAGCTTTTCCGCGTTCTCCTCATCTATGGGAGGAACCGGTTCGAGCCCGAAGTTTACGTGCGCCGCGTTTGAGGAATCGGTTATTCCCACATCGAAATCGCAGCCAAAGTCTGAGTAGAAGTCCTCGGGCTTGGAGGACGGTATTCCCTCCCTCCTCAGGAGTGCATAATCGTTCCGAACGCTCTTGAAGAAGTCGTCAAGGGCAGCCCTGCACTGGAAGGGTTCGATGCACACGTTCAGGGAATCCCCCATGTACTCGCTAACGGGGACAAGCTGGTAAACCTCCGGAAGGAGCTTTTCGGCACCGCTCAGCTCCCCGAGCAGCATGTGCCTTTCGAGAATTTCCGGGTACCTCTCCCTCAGCGGTGATAGCCTTTTCCTGCTGGGAATCATCTCAAGTGTCGGGAGGATGCATACCCCGTCAACGGGCTTCCCGTTTACCTCTAAAAGCTCAACGCTGTTCCCGAAAAGCTCAGCGGATACGGTCCTGCCGTCGGGAAGCTTCAAGATCAGGTGGTCCCCGATAAGGGTAAACTCCCCCTCGTCGGGTTCAGCATCCACCCTCCTGTACCCGAAGTCCGTAAGGAGGTCGGCCAAGAGGGAGTAATTGACCTCCTTACCGCTTCTCAGCTCAAGGGAGTTCTCAGCTATCTCATCCGGAGAGAGGACCTTCTGAGCAGAGGAGATGGGGGTGAGTACAAGAACGTCAATATCCTGAGTAAGGATGGTGTAGAGAGCCTCTATTCTCCTGAACTGCTCAAGCGATGAGGGAGATGAGGGTTCAAAGGGGCTTGAGCTCCAGCCGGGAAGGAAGACCGCCTTCAAACCAAGCCTCTCAAGGTCACACTCAAGCCCCTCCCCCATCTCATCCGATGGGACGGTTACAATCAGGGGCTTTTTGAACTCCTCCCTCAACCTTCTAATGAGGAGAGCCTTTGAGGCTCCAGGAAGCCCCGAACAGATTACCCCTTTACCGTCCCTGAGTTTTGACTTTAAGAGCTTAACGTTCCTGTCAAACATACTTACTTTTCAAGGAGCTGGGCTTCCCTCTCCACAAACTTGTTGAAGAACGTATCCCAGAAGTAGTTCGAGCTCATCCTCACGCTTTTCGGGACGTTCTCGTTGTAGAACTTCTCCGAGTCCTCAATCTCAGAGTGGAGCGTTGAGAAGATGCTGTCCTCCCTTATAGCCTTGTCAATTCTATCCTGATTGTAGAGGAAAAGGTCAGCCACAATTGTCCTTGCAAGCCTTTCAGCCTTCTCAAACGATTCCTTCATGCTACCTCCCGAGCTTTTCTTTAGTAAAATTTATACCACTTTAACTTCAGGGGGACACTTGGCTAAGGGGGAACTTACAAACAGGATCCTCTCCATCCTTAAGTCTCTCAAGGATAGCGGCACTCCTGTAGAGGTTATGAGCTTCTACAATGAGGTTCCCGTAAAGGCGAAGCTGAGGATAGTTGACGTTGATGGGACAGGGAGGACGATCGGCTGGAGCGGGAACGAAAAGCTCTCCCTTGCCGTTGACGAAACAAAGAGGCTCTACTTCTCGGTTCTCGACCCGAAGTTCGGGGA
>CAZIVU010000020.1:0-13671 GCA_964542865.1 uncultured bacterium
CAGGCTTACCCTGATGGTCATCTCAACGGAGCCGGAGGTAAGGCTGAGGCTCATAAGCGTTGAGAGGGAGGTGAAGAAAGCCCTCTACAGGGTTTTGAAGAGCCTCCTGGGAAGAAGGAAAGTTGAAGTCCTCAAGAAGATTCCAGAAATCCTGAAGAGGGCTGGTGCCGGGGAGCTTGAAGGTGTAGCACGGTCGATTGCATCCTCTCTCAACCCGAAGGAACTGAAGCCGGAGAACCTGAAAAGGTACGTTGAGGCGTTCCTCTCCCCGGCAACGGTTGCACTCCTCAAGTCCATGGGGGAAAGGGATGCAGCCTCACAGCTCCTCCTCCACATCATCATCGGCTACGCCTTCGGAACGGTTGAGCTACCCCTCAGGGTGGATGACATGGAATCAAGGGTCTGTGTGAGGGTCAAGGAGGGCGAGCCTCTCAGGGTAAAGGTTGAGGTCGTGTACAGGGACTTCGGGTACGTATCATGCAGCATCCTCATGGTGGAGGATGAGCTCTCAGTCGAGTTCACGGCAGAGAAGGGGAACACGGCTTCCCTGATAAGGGAGAACCTCGGAGAGCTCCTTTCGGGGATTGAAGCCTTCGGGCTGAGGGTTGTTGCCGCAGGTGTCAGGGTTGACAGCTCCAGAAGGGAGTTCACGGGGATGGATGTTGATGCTGACAGTCAGCTAATAGACATTAACGTCTGAGAGGAAATCCGGGATATAGGCTGAAAGCTCCTTTACAAGCTCAAGCTCCCCCATGCAGGACTTGAGCTCAACCATGGTCCTGAGGTTAAGGGAAACGATGAACCGGTCTTCAAGCTCCGTTACCTTAAGGAAAGGCTTCTCAATCAGGATGTTGAAGATGTCATCCCTGAACCTCTCCGGAACCTCAAACGTGAACACCCCGTGCTCTATAACGGAAAGGTGCCCCATCCCTGCAACCTTCCTGACAAGCCTCTCGTTATCCTCGCTCGAGTACCTTGACAGGAGCTTTTCAAGGGGGAGGCTTGAGTAGCACATCCTTGCTGCGGTTGAGATAACGTCAACAAGGTTCTCTGTAGATGAGATGAGATTAATAGTTTTCCCCATACTTTGCCCTGAACTTTTCAGCCCTTCCTGTAATGGAGGTTGCCCTCTGCTTTCCTGTAAAGAACGGATGGCACTTGCTGCAGATTTCAACCCTTATCTCGGGAAACTTCGTTGACCTCGTTATCCATGAATTGCCGCATGCGCATATCACCCTCGTTTCCCGGTACTCGGGATGGATGCCCTTCTTCATCAGACCTCCTGATATAATTGTTTGCAGGTCAAAGTTTAATTGTGAACTTAACAGGTGTCAAGTGGAAATCGGTTCCCTCGTAAGCGAAAGCGTCCTCTTCCTCAAAAGCCATCCGGAGCTCTCCTGCTTCCTCCTCTTCACATGGGCTTTCCTCGAAACGGGGCTTCTGTTGGGACTTCTGCTCCCCGCTGAGAAGGTACTGATTGTCGGAAGCGTCCTCGTTGCAAAGGGAGCCCTCTCCCCGTTCAGCTACGTTCTCTGCGTCAGCGCCGGAACGTCCCTCGGTTACACGGCAACCTACTTCTTCGGCTTCTTCCTCGGTGAGGAGCTCCTCTCAAAGGTTCTGAAAAGGTTCGGGGTGAAGAGGGAAACGTTCCTGAAGGTCAAGTCGTTCGTGGAGAGAAAGGGGGAACTCTCCCTCATCGTTGGAAGGTTCTTTGCAGTTGTAAGGGCGCTCCTCCCCCTCGTGATAGGAGCTTTCGAGCCGTCCTTCCTGAGGTTCACCATCTTCAACGTTGTCGGCGCCCTGATATGGGCAACGGCTTACCTCTTTCTCGGTGACTTGATAGAGAGGAGCTTTTCTATTATCATTACCCATAAGCTTGAGACAGCTCTTGTAATTGCTCTTTCTCTCATCCTTTACGCCCTCTGGAGAAAGCATGGAAAGGATAAGAAGAACCTTTCAGGAACTTGAAGCAAAAGGGGAAAAGCCCCTGATTGTTTACGCAACAGCCTGTGACCCGGACTGCGATGAGACTGTAGAGGTGTTCAGGACAATTCTGTCCGTTGCCGACATGGTTGAGGTCGGGATGCCCTTCTCCGACCCCCTTGCGGATGGACCGACAATACAGAAAGCCCATGAGAGGGCACTCGCCGCAGGCTCAACAACCGCAAGGGTTCTTGACCTCGTAAGTAGGATGAGGAAGGAGTTTCCGGAAAAACCCATAATCCTCATGGGCTACTACAATCCCATATTCGTTTACGGGGAGGAGAGGTTTATCGAGGATTCAAAGAGGGCGGGCGCCGACGGGTTCATAGTCCCCGACCTTCCGCCTGAGGAGGGGATGGAGTTCTCAAGAAAGGTAAAGGAGAGCGGGCTTTCACCCATATTCCTTGCCGCCCCAACAAGCACGGATGAGAGGCTGAAGCTTATTGAGGAGGCTACCGGCGAGTTCATATACTACGTTTCGGTAACGGGAATTACGGGCGAGAGGGAGGAGCTTGCCTATGAGGAGATAATGAGGGACATCGAGAGGGTAAAGAGGATAACGGGGAAGAGGACGGTTGTCGGGTTTGGAATATCGAGGAAAGAACATATAATAAAGATGTTCAGGGTTCCCGACGGGTTTGTCGTTGGAAGTGCGGTTGTGAGAAAGGTCGGGGAGAGGGATTTTGAGGGAGTCAGAAGGCTCCTTGTCGAGCTTAAAGGGGCAACAAAGGGAAACGTCCTTGAGGTTAAAAGGAAAACTTTAAGTTAAAGGAGAAGGCTATGTTCGGAATTGGAACGCAGGAGCTGATAATCATCCTCGTAATCGCCCTCCTCATATTCGGGCCAAAGAAGCTCCCGGAGCTTGCGCGGTCAACGGGAAGGGCGCTGAACGAGTTCAGGAAAGCGTCATCGGGAGCTTTGGAGGAGGAGGAAAAGGAGGAGAAAGAGGAGAAGAAGGAGGAAAAGAAGAAGGAAGAGGAACCCGAGAAGATAAAGGTAAAGTGAACAGGTGAAACATGCCGAACCACACCGAAGAGGCTCCCGTAACCGAGCACATTGAAGAGCTCAGGCAGAGGATATTCAAGTCCATAATAGCGGTAGCTGTTGGCTTCCTCATCTCCTGGCCGTTCTCAAAGAGGATAATACTGCTGCTTGAAAGGCCGCTTCCCCAAAACCTGAAGGGGAAGCTCATATTCCTGTCCCCTCCCGAGGCTTTCTTCACAGCGCTGAAGGTATCCCTCTTTTCCGGCATCGTGATAGCCATACCCTTCATACTCTATCAGGCCTGGAGGTTCATAGAGCCGGGGCTTTACGAGCATGAAAAGAGGTTCATAATCCCCTTTATCCTCTTCTCAACCATCTTCTTCGTTGCCGGGGCATCCTTTGCCTACTTCGTCATACTCCCCTTTGCACTGAGGTTCCTTTTAGGGTTCCTCGGCGACATACTCACGCCCCAGATAACCATCGGAAGCTACATATCCTTTATAATACAGATGATTCTTGCCTTTGGATTTGTCTTCCTCCTCCCGGTTGTCGTGTGGTTGCTCTCAAAGCTTGATATAATAAATTATAGGTGGCTTGAAAAGAACAGAAAGTATGCCATACTTGTTATATTCATCCTTGCCGCAGTTTTAACGCCGCCCGATGCATTTTCACAGGTTATGATGGGTCTGCCGTTAATAGTTCTCTACGAGCTCAGCATTATCGTGGCAAGGGTTTCAGGAAGACACTGAACTAAACCTCTGGAGGAAGGAAAGCAATGGCTCAAGGTCAGGAAACACTGTCTTTAGAAAAGCTTTCAAAGATGAGCATATTTGACCTGAGGAAGATAGCAAAGTCCCTTGACATACAGGTCAGATCTGTAAAGAAGCAGGACCTCATATTCAAAATTCTTGAGGAGGATGCAAAGAGGAGGGGGATTATCTTCAAGGTCGGGGTTCTGGAAATTCTTCCGGACGGGTTCGGCTTCCTCAGGTCTCCGAAGAACAGCTACCTTCCGAGCTCCGACGACATATACGTCTCCCCTTCGCAGATAAGGAGGCTCGGGCTCAAGACCGGGGATACCATTGCGGGGGAGGTAAGGCCCCCGAAGGAGGGAGAGAAGTACTTTGCCCTCCTCAAGGTATACGCGATAAACTGGGAACCCCCCGAGGCCGCAAGGACGAGGACGAACTTCGACAGCCTTACCCCGCTCCACCCGACCGAGAGGTTCAGGCTCGAGCATGACCCGTCGGAGCTCTCAACGAGGGTCATCGACCTCATAACACCGATAGGGAAGGGACAGAGGGGGCTTATCGTTGCACCTCCGAGGGCGGGGAAAACAGTCCTCCTCCAGAAGATTGCAAACGCCATAAAGACGAACAACCCCGACACGTACCTGATAATACTCCTCATCGACGAGAGGCCTGAGGAGGTTACGGACATGAGGAGGAACACCCTCGCCGATGAGGTTGTAAGCTCAACGTTCGATGAGCCTCCAGAAAGGCATGCACAGGTTACCGAGATAATATCCGAGAAGGCAAAGAGGCTGGTTGAGCACAAGAGGGACGTTGTCATACTCCTTGATTCACTGACAAGGCTAACAAGGGCTTACAACACGCTGACCCCTCCAAGCGGAAAGATTCTCTCCGGCGGTATAGATGCCCACTCCTTCAACAAGCCCAAGAGGTTCTTCGGAGCCGCGAGGAACATAGAGGAGGGGGGAAGCCTCACGATAATTGCAACGGCGCTCATCGAGACAGGAAGCAGGATGGACGACGTCATATTTGAGGAGTTTAAGGGAACGGGAAACATGGAGATTGTCCTTGACAGGCAGTTAGTTGAGAGGAGAGTTTTCCCGGCAATAAACATCCAGAAATCGGGAACGAGGAAGGAGGAGCTCCTGCTCTCCGAGTGGGAGCTTAACAGGATCTGGATACTCAGGAGGCTCCTTACAAGCATGTCCCCCGTTGACGCGATGGAGTTCCTCCTTGAGAAGCTCAGGAAGTACAAGACAAACGAGGAGTTCCTGAAGGCTATGAACGCCTGATATGTAGAGGACAGATGAGGGAGCTTATCTACTACTCGTTCAGTGAAAGCGCAGACCTAAAAAGGGCATTTATAGAGGAGAACGTTGATAACCTCCACTCAGTTTTCCTTGAGATTGCCGAGAGGTTGAAGGAGGGGAAGAAGGTTCTACTCTGCGGAAACGGCGGCTCGGCAGCCGATGCCCAGCACATTGCCGCCGAGCTTGTTGGAAGGTTTCGGGTTGACAGGAAACCTCTCCCGGCAATTGCCCTGACAACGGATACGTCCATCCTCACATCCGTCTCCAACGACTACTCCTTCAACGAGGTCTTCAGAAGGCAGGTTGAAGCCATAGGGGAGGAGGGCGATGTCCTGATAGCGATATCTACAAGCGGAAACTCCGAGAATGTGAACCTTGCCGTTGAGGAGGCAAAGGTCAGGAAGCTCCTGACCGTCGGGCTGACGGGAAAGGATGGGGGAAGGCTGAAGGAGATTGCAGACAGGGTTATACACGTAAAGAGCACCTCAACGCCGAGGATTCAGGAGGTTCACATTACGGTCGGTCACGTCATGTGCGACTTCATCGAGAGGTACCTTTTCGGCTAACCTGAAGGAGAGAGGATGCTTGCAAAGAGGATTATCCCCTGCCTTGACGTAAAGGAGGGAAGGGTCGTTAAGGGGGTAAACTTCGTCAACCTGATAGATGCGGGAGACCCCGTTGAGAACGCAAAGGTTTACGATGAACAGGGGGCTGACGAGCTTGTCTTCCTTGATATAACCGCAAGCTACGAGAAGAGAAACATTATGATTGACGTTGTCAGGAGGACGGCTGAGGAGGTGTTCATGCCCCTCACAGTCGGGGGAGGGGTCAGGAACGTCGACGATATAAGGAACCTCCTCAACGCAGGTGCCGACAAGGTCTCCATAAACACTGCTGCTGTGAAGGAGCCGGAGCTCATTACGGAGGGGGCAAAGCTCTTCGGCTCACAGTGCATAGTCGTTGCCATAGATGCAAAGAGGAGAGGAGAGAGCTGGGAGGTTTTCATACACGGGGGGAGGACGCCAACGGGAAGGGATGCCGTTGAATGGGCTAAGGAGGTTGTTGAGAGGGGAGCGGGTGAGATCCTCCTGACGTCCATGGACAGGGACGGGACAAAATCCGGATACGATATAGAGCTTACAAGGAGGGTCTCCGAGTCGGTTTCGGTTCCCGTCATAGCATCGGGAGGAGCGGGAAGGATGGAGCACTTCTACGACGGGTTTGTTGAGGGAAAGGCTGACGCCGTCCTCGCAGCATCGGTCTTCCACTTCAGGGAGATATCGATACCCGAGCTTAAAAGGTACCTGAAAGAAAGGGGGGTATGGGTGAGGGTTTGATGAGGGTGAAGCTGAAGCTTTCAAACGACCTTCCCCTCGTTGAACCCGTCTGCGACCTCGCTTTCAGGCTCGGCATCAACTCAGGCCTTTCAGAGGAGAAGGCAACGAAGCTATCCCTCATAGTGGATGAGCTCCTGACGGATATCATACTCTTCGGGTTTGAACCGGGCGAGGTTCAGGACATCACCGTGACGTTCATCTCAAACCCCGACGGCGTTGAGGTTATAGTGAGGGAGATGGGGGAACCCTTTGACCCGAACCTTCACAGGTACAGCCCCGAGAGGGCGGCTGAGGGGAACTTTGAGGGGGCGGGACTGGAGGTAATCAACGCATTTTCCGATGAGTTCCTCTTCCTCAACAGGGGAAAGGAGGGGAAGGAGTACAGGATACTTGTGAGAACCGAACACCCAATCGTGACAGGTCTGTTCAGGAAAGAGGAACTCCTGAGGGAGCCGGAAAGAACGGCAAACTACTGCATCTCCCCGATAGGTGAGGGGGATGCGGAGGACATATCAAAGCTCATCTACAGGACGTACAGGTACAGCTACCCGAAGGAGGAGATGTACTACCCGGAAAAGGTGAGGGGGTTTATAAGGAGCGGAAAGAAGTTCGGCATCATCGTGAGGACGGCAGAGGGCGAAGCCGTAGGCTACTTCGCCGTCATAAGGATGCCGGACTCAAACATTGGGGAGATAGGAGAGGCTGTTGTCTCACCCGGGCACAGGGGGAGGGGGATTATGAAGATGATGATAGATGCCCTCATAGGGATGGCAAGGGAGAGAAAGCTTTCAGCCCTGTTCGGGGAGGCGGTTACGGTTCATACAATAAGCCAGAAGGTGAACATGAAGTTCGGCTTCAGGTCAACAGCGCTCCTCCTCGGGGCGTTCCCGCCGTCAAAGATTGTCGGGTTGAGGGAGAGCTACCCCCAGAGGGTCTCCGTTGTGGTTGACTTCCTCAGCCTGAAGCCCTTGGAGGAGAGAACGGTTTTTGTCCCGGGGGAGTACAGGAACATGGTAAGGCGCATATACAGGAACCTCGGCACTCCGGTAAGGATGGGAAGGGGGAAAGCCGCTCTAACGGACAAATCACGGCTAAGCTTTTCGGTAAACTACTCTCAGGGAACGGCCGTCATTGTCGTGAAGCACGCCGGTGAGGACCTCGGCGAGAGGGTAAAGAGGAAGCTAAGCGTTCTGATGAGGAAGGGGATAAAGGTTATCTACGCAGACCTTCCCGTTGAATCCCCCCGGACACCTGAGGCTTGCAGGGTTCTAAGGGATATCGGGTTCATATTTGCAGGCATCCTCCCCCTGTTCCACAGGGAGAGGGACTACCTGAGGGTGCAGTTCACCCGGGAGAGCTTCGACTTCTCAAAGATCGAGGTTCTCTCGGACACGGCAAAGAGCTTGAAGAGGTTCGTCAAGAGGGAGTACCGGCAGCGTGAACTGGGAAAGGAGTAACGGAACGCTTAAGGTGAGGCTCTCGGGGAGCTTTAACCTCCAGAGGGTAAGGGAGGTTGAGAGGCTCCTTGAAGGGGTTGAAAGGGTGGAGATAGACCTTTCAGCCTCAAGGTTTGTTGACACCGAAGCCGTTGCCTTCCTCTACAGGCTGAAAAGGAGCGGGAAGGAGGTAATCCTGAAGAACCCTCCGGAAATCCTCTACAAGCTCCTCAGTGTTCTCCGCATCAGTCCATTCTTCCGGCAGGGTATGAACCAAGAACCTTGAGGAAGGACGTTGACTCCCTCAGCTCATCGAGAGCCTTTGAAACCCTGTCCTCCTTCCTGTGTCCCTCAACATCAACGAAGAATATGTACTCCCAGGGCTTCTTCTTTATCGGCCTTGACTCGATCTTGCTGAGGTTTACCCCGTATATGGCAAAGGGCTTAAGTGCATTGAAGAGGGCACCCGAAACGTGCTTCGTTGTGAACATTATGGAGGTCTTATCGTTTCCCGTTGGAACTTCGGAGTCGCTCCTCCCTATGACGAGGAACCTCGTGAAGTTCCTGCTTACCTCCTGAACGTTCTTCGCGAGTATGTTCAGGTCGTAGAGGAGAGCGGCAGCCTCGCTTGCAATGGCGGCAGTGTGCCTCTCCCTGCTCGCAAGCTCGGCAGCCCTTGAAGTGCTTGAAACCTCCTCCACCTCAACGTTCGGGAGCCTCTCAGACAGCCACTTCCTTGCCTGAGCTATCGCATGCCTGTGGGAGTAAACCTTCCTGATATCCTCAAGGCTTCCCTCAAGGCTCATGAGGTGAAGGTTAACGGAAACGTAGACCTCACCGGCTATCTTTATCTGCGTGTCTAAGAACATATCAACGGTGTAGTTAACGATGCCCTCAATGGAGTTCTCAATGGGAACGACGCCGTAGTCCACCCTCTCCTTCTCAACCTCATCGAAGACCTCATCTATGGTCTCGAGGGGCTTCAGGTCTGAAGAGGTTCCAAAGTGCTTGAGGGCAGCAAGGTGGGTGAACGTTGCCTCAGGTCCTAAAAAGGCAACCTTTGTCGGTTCTTCAAGCGCCCTGCATGCCGAGATTATCTCCCTGAATATCGCCCTCACAGCCTCGGGGGGAAGGGGACCCCTGTTGAACTCCTCAATCCTTGCAAGGACCTTTGCCTCCCTCCCGGGAACGTAGAAGGGAAGCCCTTTCCTCTTCTTTACCTCACCTATCTCCTTCGCAATCTCGGCTCTCCTGTTCAGAAGCTCAAGCACTTCCCTGTCTATGGCATCGATCCTCTTCCTCAAATCGGAAAGCCTGTCCATGGTATCTCCACTCAACCTCCATTTTTGAGAGCACCCTCAACCTCGGAGAGAACCCTGTCAGCGGCAGCGAGGGGGTCTTCAGACCGGGTTATGGGTCTCCCTATAACAAAGTAATCCGTCCCGAGCCTGACGGCATCGGATGGCGTCACAACCCTTTTCTGGTCATTCCTTGACGCCCAGACAGGCCTTATGCCCGGGGTAACGGTGATGAAACCCTCCCCGAGCTCCTCCTTTATCCTCCTTACCTCCCTTGCAGAGCAGACAACGCCGTCAAGCCCGGCTTCCCTCGATACCTCGGATAACCTCAAGACCTCGGACTCCACATCCTCCGCTATCCCGACAGATTTCAGGTCACTGCTGTCCATGCTTGTAAGGATGGTAACACCCAAGAGAAGGGGTCTCCTCAACCCCATCCTCTCCGAGTACTCCCTGTTAAAGTCAGCCACCCTCCTGAGGAAATCCAGACCCCCGAGGGCGTGAACGTTATACATGAAAACGCCGCTCTCAATGGCAACCCTTGAGGCAGAGCATACCGTATTGGGTATGTCGAAGAACTTCAGATCGAGGAAAACCCCAACGCCTAACTCCGAAAGCTTCTCCACAACCCTGCAGCTCCTCGAGAAAAGCTCAAGCCCGACCTTGAACGTTTTCACCTTCCCCTTGAGGAGCCTCGCGAGTGAGAGAGCCTTCTCCTCCGAGTCAAAGTCAAGGGCAACTATGACCACAGCACACCGCCAAAAGATTTCTATCAACAATCAGCAGGTTAAGTTATCATAACTGTTAATCCTTGACAACGGGGGATGTGTGTAGTAAATTCCGCTTGCCCGCTACATTTTCGGCACTATGCTACCCATTTCCGGAGGAAGAGATGAAAACCTTCATGCTAAGGAAGGAGGATGTAAAGAGGGACTGGTACCTGGTGGATGCAACAGGGAAAACCCTTGGAAGGCTTGCATCCGAAATTGCAAAGATTCTCATGGGAAAGAACAAACCGACGTATACCCCCCACGTTGACAGCGGGGACTTCGTTGTTGTCGTTAACGCTGAAAAGGTCTTCACAACGGGAAGGAAGCTTGAGCAGAAGAAGTACTACAGGCACACCGGATACTTCGGCCACCTGAAGGAGACAACCCTCAAGGAGATGCTTGAGAAGAAGCCCGAAGAGGTGATAAGGCTTGCAGTAAGGGGGATGTTGCCCAAGAACAAGCTTAGGGACAGGAGGATGAAGAGGTTAAAGGTTTACGCAGGTCCTGAACATCCCCACTCATCCCAGAAACCAAAACCCATTGAACTTTAATGGAGGAATCCATGGCTGATATAAGGTACTACGGAACGGGAAAGAGAAAGACGGCGATTGCAAGGGTCTGGCTCATCCCCAACGGTTCGGGGAAGATAACCGTCAACAATCAGGACGCTGAAAGCTACTTTGGAAGGCTCTCCCTCCTGAAGATAATGCAGCAGCCATTTGACGTTACGGGAACGAACGGGAAGTTTGATGTGTGGTGCACGGCAAAAGGCGGAGGGAAGTCAGCTCAGGCTGACGCAATCAAGTACGGAATTGCAAAGGCTCTCCTTTCGTTCAACAGCGAGCTGAGACCGAACCTCAAGAAAGCCGGATTCCTCACAAGGGATGCAAGGATAAAGGAGAGGAAGAAGTACGGTCAGAGGGGAGCACGTGCAAGATACCAGTGGTCAAAGCGTTAAGGTCTCGGTTGTCGGCGCTTCAGGATATACAGGGGCGGAGCTTCTCCGCCTTCTCTCAAAACACCCCCACGTTGAAGTTGTCTCCATAACCTCAAGGAAGTTCTCCGGTAAAAGGCTTAAGGACGTTTTTCCCCACCTTTCCGGGTCTAAGTTCGCATCCCTGCCCTTTTCCGAGCTCGATGCCGAATCGGTCGGCAAAGGATCTGATGTTGTCTTCTGCTGCCTTCCCCATGCCGCATCGTTCCCGGTGGTAAAGGAGATCTTTGAAAGCTCGGGCGCAAGGATTGTTGACTTCAGCGCTGACTTCCGCTTCAGGAACCCGGAGACGTACGAGAGAACGTACGGGGTTGAACACGGAGCAAAGGAGCTGTTCAGGTTTGCATCGTACGGTCTTCCTGAGCTTAACAGGGAGGAGATAAGGAGAAGCAGAATTGTTGCAAATCCCGGATGCTATCCGACAAGCGTAATACTTGCACTCCTTCCCGCAGTAAAGTCGGAGCTCATAGACAGGAGCTTCCCCGTTGTTGCTGACAGCAAGTCCGGAGTTACCGGAGCCGGAAGGAAGGAGAAGCTTGAGCTCCTGTTCTGTGAGGTGAATGAAAGCTTTAAAGCTTACGCCCTGAAAGGGCACAGGCATGCTCCCGAAATATCCGAGAAGCTCGGCATAGACAACCTGAGGTTTATCCCCCACCTTGTTCCCATGAGCAGGGGAATACTCTCAACGGTTTACTTCAAAACTCAGGCTAAGGGAGCAGAGCTTGCCGGGATTTACGAGGAGTTCTACAGGGATGAGCCGTTCGTTGCCGTCTCCGGGAAGCCCCCATCAACATCGGATGTAAGGGGAACAAACTGCTGCAGGCTTTTCATTGTAAAGGATGAGAGAACGGGGCTTGCCACCGTCATATCCGTCATTGACAACATCGGGAAAGGGGCATCCGGTCAGGCCGTTCAGAACTTCAACGTGATGTTCGGTTTTGACGAGAGAACGGGTCTCAACCAGATCCCCCTCTGGCCTTAGAGGTTAAGATGGTTCCCGTAATCTCCTTTGTAGGATACCACAACAGCGGAAAGACGACGTTTGCAAGGAAGGTAGTGGGTGAGCTGAGGCGGAGGGGTTACAGGGTTGGCGTTATGAAGTCAACCCACCACGCCGACGTAAGGGAGATTCCGGAGGGGAAGGACACACAGCTTTACCTCTCAGACGGGGTTGAATCCGTTGCTCTCATCACGCCCGAAAGGGTTTACTTCACGGGAAGGCTTGAAAACGACCCGGAATACCTTGCATTTACCCTGTTTGGGGGATTTGACATAGTCGTGTGTGAGGGGTTCAAGGGGAGTAAGGTTCCGAAGATTGAGGTTGCAAGGAAAGAGGTATCCGGGAGAACGCTCTTTGAATCGGGAGTTGAGAACATCATAGCCGTTGTTTCCGACTTTCCCGTTGAAGGGGTCAGGAACTTCTCGCCTGAAAGCTTCAGGGAGGTTGCAGACCTCATAGAGGATGAGTTTCTCTCAGAGAGGGAGGAGATATCCCTGTTCGTTAACGGAAAGAAAATCCCCATGAAGTTCTTTGTAAGGAACACGTTAAGGGGAGTAGTAAAGGGATACATAGAGAACCTGAAGGGGACGGAAGGGGCAAGGACTGTTGAGATAAGGATTGAATTCCCTCCCGGCTAAAACTTCCTATATTATAGACTGCACGCCCGGGTGGCGGAATTGGCAGACGCGCAGGACTCAGGATCCTGTGGTGGCAACACCGTGCGGGTTCAAATCCCGCCCCGGGCACCATGGAGGTGGACGGAGGCTGGTGTCTCCCCCGGACTTCAAATCCGGTGGCCCTGCGAGGAGCAGGGTGGTGGGTTCGATTCCCATTCACCTCCGCCAACCTTCCCGTTAATCAAAAACAGGAGGAGAGATGAAGGCAGCCTTCATTTTCCCCGGTCAGGGATCCCAGTATGTCGGAATGGGAAAGGAGATATACGAAGCCTTCAGGGAGGCGAGGGAGGCTTTTGAGGAGGCAAGCGAAGGTGCAGGCGTTGACATCGCAAGGCTTTGCTTTGAGTCAAGCCCGGAGGAGCTTACCCTTACCTACAACGCCCAGCCGGCAATACTCACGGTTAGCATCGCCATCTACCGCATCCTTGAGAAGAACGGATGGGGCGTTGAGCCGGAATTGGTTGCCGGACACTCCTTGGGTGAGTTCTCCGCCGCGTGTTCGGCAGGCGGTTTCTCGCTCATGGATGGGGCAAAGCTCGTGAGGAGGAGAGGAGAGTTCATGCAGGAAGCCGTTCCCGAGGGGATTGGCGGGATGAGTGCCGTAATCGGCATTAAAGATAGAGAGGTTGAGGAGCTGATTGAGGAGGTAAAGAGCGGGTTTGTTCAGGTTGCAAACTACAACAGCCCGGAGCAGACGGTAATATCGGGTGAAGTCAGAGCCCTCGAAGAGGCGGAAGCGCTTATGAAAGGGGCAGGAGCAAAGAGGGTTGTGAGGCTCAACGTTTCGGCACCTTTCCACTCAAAGCTCATGAAGCCCGCGGCAGAGAGGCTAAGGGAGGTTATGGAGGAGGTTGAGTTCCATGAGCTCAAATACCCTCTCCTGAACAACGCAGACGTGAAGGAGATAGAGAAACCGGAAGAGCTGAAGGACTCGTTCTACAGGCAGATGTTCTCACCTGTGAGGTGGGTTGAACAGGTTCTCTACATGAAGGAAAAGGGGATAACGACGCTTTACGAGATAGGCCCGAAGAACGTTCTCAAGGGGCTTGTAAGGAGAATAGACAGGAGCCTCAACGTCATAAACGTTGAAACCGTGAAGGACATCGAAAACCTCCTCTAAATCCTCCCCC
>CAZIVU010000021.1:0-13231 GCA_964542865.1 uncultured bacterium
AACAAGGTGTGTTGGATGCAAGGCGTGCATGTCCGCCTGCAAGGAGGCAAACGGTCTTCCTCCAGAGTTTGACAAGGACAGGATACACGATGCTCCTCTTGACCTTTCAGCTTACACAAGAAACATTATCAAGCTGTACAAAGATGGGGATAGACATGCTTACATAAAGAGGCAGTGTATGCATTGTGTTGATCCTTCGTGTGTATCGGTCTGCCCGGTTGGAGCAATGAAAAAGGATCCGGAAACCGGAGTTGTTTACACCGACGATTCCTGTCTTGGTTGCAGATACTGTCAGATGGCATGTCCATTCAACATCCCGAAGTTTGAGTGGAATGCGGCCATCCCGAAGAAGATTTCAAAGTGCGATATGTGCTGGTTTACAAATCTGAAGCAGGGTAAACAGCCTGCCTGTTGTGAAGTCTGTCCAAACGAGGCAATTATATTCGGAAAGAGGAATGAGCTACTTGAGGAGGCAAAGAGAAGGATTAAGGAAAACCCGGGAAGATACGTTCCAAGGGTTTACGGTGAAAGTGAGGTTGGAGGAACAGGTGTCCTATACCTTGCCGGTATAGAGTTCGAAAAGTTAGGACTTCCCAAGCTTCCTATGATTGCTCCACCTCAGGTATCTGAGGGTGTCCAGCACACGGTTTACAAAGGATTTATAGCACCCGTTGCCCTCTTCGGAACCGTTCTTGCCCTTAACGTCAGAAACAGGAAGAAGAGGGAAAAGGAGGGGAAAGATGAGTAAGGAGTACGAGGTCGTAAACAGAAGACTTTTGACAAAACCCTTCATGTTCTTCCTGCTGCTTTTCCTCATAGGAATGTATTTCGTGGCGGTAAGGTTCATGAAGGGGATAGGTGCGGTCAGCGCCATGTCGGACGGTTATCCGTGGGGAGTCTGGATTACGTACGATGTTGTTACCGGTATGGCACTTGCCTGCGGGGGATATTCGCTTGCAATTCTCGTTTACGCACTCAACAACTGGAAGTATCACCCGCTTGTTAGGAGCGGGCTTCTGACAGGGGCATTCGGATACACCCTCGGGGGCTTGGCCGTTATAGTTGACCTTGGAAGATACTGGAACGTGTGGGAGTTCTTCGTTCCGTGGAAACACTGGAACGTAAACTCCGTTCTCTTAGAGGTTGCCGTATGCGTCATGACATACACAACGGTTCTCTGGATAGAACTTCTTCCATCAATTGTTGAAAGGTTCAACCTGAATCCACAGACAAAGGAGAAGGTTCAGGGTTTCCTCGACAAGCTCCTCCTCTACTTCATAATACCGCTCGGAATAACACTACCAACGATGCACCAGTCATCACTGGGTTCACTTCAGCTAATATCAACGGTAAAGCTATCTCCAATATGGCACACGGTGCTGCTCCCCCTTCTTTTCCTGATATCCTGCATAGCGATGGGCTACGCAATCGTAGTTGCAGAGTCGCTCCTCTCCTCGCTCTTCTTCGGAAGACCCTATGAAACACACCTTCTAAAGGGACTTGCAAAAATAGTTGCGTGGCTCGGAATTATCTGGATAGCCATCAGGTTCGGAGACCTTGCCTACAGAGGTCAGCTGGGGAATGTCCTTCACAGCGGCCTTTTAACAGCAATGTTCATCATAGAGATACTCCTGTTCGCCATTCCCTCGTTCCTCTTCCTCTCCTCCAAATACCGCTCAACACCGAGAAAGCTTTTCTCACTGGCTTTTCTCCTTCTGCTCGGAGGATGCCTTTACAGGTTTAACGTGTTCCTTGTCGGCTGGGATCCCGGCAAAAACTGGGTTTACTTCCCGTCAGCTCCTGAACTGATGATAACGATCGGGCTCGTCTCTTTTGAGGTTCTTCTCTACCTGATCTTCGTGAAGAACTTCCCGATTCTGCCAAAGGTAAGCAAAACACATGCTTAAGGAGGGTAAGAGATGGCAAAGAGAATAACGGTTGATCCCATTACAAGGATTGAGGGTCACCTGAGGATAGATGTTGAAGTCAACAACGGAAAGATTACCAATGCCTGGTCCTCAGCACAGATGTGGAGAGGAATAGAGGTAATACTTCAGGGGAGAGATCCCGGAGATGCCTGGTTCTTTACGCAGAGAATCTGCGGAGTTTGCACAACCGTTCACGCCATAGCATCCGTAAGGTCGGTTGAAAACGCTCTGGGGATAGAGATACCCCTCAATGCCCAGTACATAAGAAACCTGATTATCGGAGCTCACGCCATACATGACCATATAGTCCACTTTTACCACCTTTCAGCCCTTGACTGGGTGGACGTTGTCTCGGCTCTGAAGGCAAATCCGAGAAAAGCAGCAAAGATTGCCCAGAGCCTCTCAGACTGGCACAGAAACAGCGTTCAGGAGTTTCAGGCTGTTCAGGAGAAGCTCAAGAAGTTCGTTGCAAGCGGGCAGTTAGGTCCGTTCGCCAACGGGTACTGGGGCCACCCGGCAATGAAGCTTCCCCCCGAAGTCAACCTCCTTGCAGTCGTCCACTACCTTCAGGCTCTCGAATACCAGAGGTACGTTGACTCAGCAATAGCCATACTTGGAGGAAAGAACCCCCACATACAGAACCTCGCAGTTGGGGGCGTCGCAACGGCAGTCAACCCGGACAACGAAGCCACGCTCAACATGAAAAGGCTCTACATGGTAAAAGACCTCATATCCAAGGCTGTTGAGTTTGTTGAGAAGGTTTACCTGCCGGATGTCATTGCCATAGGCTCATTCTACCCCGAATGGCTCTCGTACGGCAAAGGCGTCGATAACTACCTTGCAGTCCCCGATATGCCCCTTGATGAAGGGGGAACGAAGTTTGACCTTCCCGGCGGAACTATCTTTGGGGGAGACCTCAAGAGCGTCAAGAGGATATCAAGGTTCGGAGATCCTTACTTCGTCCAGAACGTAAGGGAAAGCATTGCCCACTCATGGTATAAAGGAGGATGGATAAGGCACCCGTGGGAAGAGGACACCGTCCCCAACTACACCGACTTTCAGGATAACGGAAAGTATTCCTGGGCAAAAGCACCGAGGTTCATGCATGGAGGGAAGTATTACCCGATGCAGGTAGGTCCGCTTTCGCAGGTCCTCGTTGGATACGCAACCGGACACCACCTGACCAGGAAGTACGTTGACTTTTCACTCTCTCTCCTTAACTCTCTCACGCGCAGGAACCTGACAGTCGATGCACTTAAATCAACCATGGGAAGACACCTTGCAAGGGCTATCAGGGCAGCAGTGATAGCAAACCTTATGCAGAAACACTGGCAACTTCTCGTTGACAACATCGGGAAGGGAGACCTTAGGGTGTGCAACAACGACTGGAAGTACCCGAAGGGAACCATAAAGGGATGCGGGTTCCACGAAGCCCCCAGGGGAACACTTTCCCACTGGTGTGTAATTGAAAACGGTAAGATCAAGAACTACCAGTGCGTTGTCCCATCAACGTGGAACTCCGGACCGAGAGACAACAAAGGACAGATGGGACCCTACGAAGCCTCTCTCCTCGGAAACCCGGTCGCCGAGCCGGAAAAACCCCTCGAAGTTCTCAGAACGGTTCACTCCTTTGACCCCTGCATAGCATGTGCCGTCCACATGGTTGACACTGAAGGGCAGGAACTTGTCAGGGTGAAGGTTCTTTGATACGGAGTCCATCTTGCCCCCGTTTTGAAAACGGGGGCAACTTTTCAGGAGACAGCATGGAGAAAATCGGTGTAATGGGAATAGGGAACGTCCTCTTGAGGGATGAAGGCTTTGGCGTAAAACTCATCCACATCTTGGAAGCAAAGTACACCTTTCCGGAAAACGTTAAGCTTATAGACGGGGGAACGGCGGGAATTTTCCTCTCTCCCGAAATTGACGAGCTTGACAAACTACTGATTGTTGACGTCGTAATTGCCAGCGGAAAACCGGGGGACATCATAACCCTTAAAAAGGAAGACCTCCTGTCGGGAAAGTTCAACATAAAGGTATCTCCCCACCAGTTAGGCCTTCAGGAGATTCTGCTGCTCAACGAAATGAAGGGAACATGCCCGAAAGAGATAGAGTTCATAGGGGTAATCCCTGAAACGGTTGAAACTGGAACATCCCTTTCGAAAACGCTTGAACTGAAGTTAAACGAGGTTGAAAAACTTGCAATCGAAAAACTCAAAACGTGGAACGCAGAACCTAAATTAAGGGAAAGTAATTCAGACATAAAAGTCTGGTGGGAAGAGGAGGCTTGAATGTGCGTCGGTGTTCCCATGAGGATTATTGAGCTTGACTACCCGATGGCAACGGCTGAAGCCAAAGGCGTAAGGAGAAGAATAAGCGTTATGCTTATTCCCGAAGATGAGATAAAGGTCGGTGATTACGTCATGGTTCACGTTGGAAACGCCATAGAGGTAATCGATAAGGCAGCAGCCGAGGAGATATGGAAAGCCTTTGAAGAGGTGATTTCAGCGATTGAGGAGCAAAATGCATGAGGCATCACTCGTCATGTCAATGATGAACTCGCTGAACCGTGTTGCAGAAAGGGAAAAGGCAAAAAGGATAACGAAAGTTTACGTAAAGATAGGCAGGATGTCGGGCGTTGTTGTGGATTCGTTCCGGTTCGCGTTTGAGGCGTTAAAGGTTGAAAATCCGCTAACGAACAGCGCCGAGCTGGTCATTGAGGAGTGCCCCTTAATATATGAGTGCCTTAACTGCGGAAAGCGGTTTGAAACGGATGAATTCTACTTTCCCGAATGCCCAGAATGTGGCTCGGTAAACCTCAAAGCGGTATCGGGAGAAGAGCTTGAAGTAACCAACATTGAGATAGAGGTGTAAAATGCACATACCGGACGGGTACCTGTCTCCACCAACCTACCTTGTCGGATACGCAGTTGCAGTTCCTTCCCTCATGTACGCCTTCAAGAAACTGCGTTCAAAACTCTCTGAGAAGACACTTCCCCTTATTTCAACCCTATCCGCACTCTCGTTTGTAATAATGATGTTCAACATACCAATACCGGGGGGAACAAGCGGACACGCAATCGGAACGGCTGCGATATCCGTACTCATTGACCCGTGGATAGCTTCACTTTCCGTAAGCATAGTCCTGCTCATACAGGCGCTCTTTTTCGGGGACGGGGGAATTACAACCTGGGGTATCAACTCAATAGCTATGGGTTTTATAGCTGCTTTTTCGGGTTATCTCACATACAGGCTCCTCAGAAGGTTAAACGAAAAGCTCTCACTGTTCCTTGCCGGCTGGACATCCATAGTTTCGGCATCACTGTTTGTGGCTTTTGTCCTGGGTATCCAGCCAGCAATAGCATCCGAAAACGGAAAGGCTCTCTACTTCCCGTTTGGACTCAAAGCAACCCTCCCTGCACTTGTAATTCCCCACATGCTTTACTTCGGGGTTGCCGAAGGTATCTACACCATGCTTGTTGTAATCTTCATCAACCGCATCAGGGGGGAGAGATGAAAAAGCTCTACGTTCTTCTCCTGCTTCTGATACTCGCTACCCCTTTAGGCCTGATATCCCAGAACCCCGCATGGGGAGAGTGGGAAACGGAGTTCTTCAAAAAGGCAATCGGCTACATCCCCTTCGGAATAGCTCATACCTCCTCCCCGGTTAAACCCCTGATACCCGATTACTCCCTGCCCGGCTTCAGCTCCATTGTTTCCTATTACCTGTCAGCCCTCTTCGGAGTTCTCCTCATATTCGTCTCGTTTCACCTCCTCTACCGGGTAAGCGGGAGGAACAGACCTTGAAAGAGAGGTTTTTCCTTTTGATATACCTGATCTTCGTCGCATTCGTATCATCAACGGCAAACGTAACCGCTCTAACTCTGGCATCTACCTTAACTGTAGCCCTATTCCTCCTCACACAGACAGAGTTTCCCCTCAAGCTGGCAATTCCAACAGCAACCATCAACTCAGTGGTAAGCATCAGCTACTTCCTCTCAAAGAAACCCGACTGCACCCTGTTCATCACAACCTTCAACCTGAGAGTGTTCACGATAATGTTCCTGACACTTCTCTTCTCAAGAAGGGTCAACCTATTCAGGGCTTTAAGCTTCTCCCCCACCCTGTCCATACTCCTTACAGTTACCTACAGCCAGATAACCATTTTCAGGAGCACGTTCATCAACTTCAGAGAAGCCTTTAGAAGCAGACTGATGGAAAAGCCTGAGAAGAAAGACGCTTATAGGTTTATCTCCTCCTCAACCTACTACTTCCTGAACACGGCTTTCAGAAACTCGGAAGAGATAGCTCAGGCTATGAAATCAAGGGGATTTTTCAGTGATTGAGCTGAAAGACGTTAGCTTTGGATACAACGGAAAGGAAATATTTTCAGGTCTTAACCTCTACATAGGTTCAGGGGAGAAGGTTGTTTTAGTCGGTGTTAACGGAAGCGGGAAGTCAACACTTCTCAAAATACTCGATGCTCTCCTGTTTCCGCACAGAGGGAGCTACACCTTTAAGGGGAATCCCGTCAGCAGGAAATCCCTGAAAAACAGGGATTTCCACCGAAATTTCAGGAAATCCGTTGCACTCCTGTTCCAGAACTCCGACGTTATGCTCTTCAACCCGACGGTTTACGATGAGATAGCCTTTGCACCAAGACAGCTCGGAATGGACAGCATAGATGAGAGGGTCAAATACTGGGCAAAGGTGTGCGGCGTCGAGAAGTTCCTGAACCTTCCCCCTTTTAACCTTAGCGGCGGGGAAAAGAGGAGGGTATGCATCGCATCTCTCCTCATCTGCGAACCCGAACTGCTTTTACTTGATGAGCCTGCGGCAAGCCTCGACCCCCCATCGATCGGCTGGCTTGTTGAACTCCTTGACGGGATTAAAGCCACAACGATAACAGCTACCCACAACTTGAGCCTTGCATCGGAGCTCGGCGAAAGGTGTATCGTTATCTCCCCCGAGCATTCCGTAGTTGCAGACGGCGGCATTGACAGTATCTTAAGGGACATGGACATCCTTAAAAGGGCAAAGCTTGTTCACGCTCACAGACACAGACACGGGAAAATGGTCCATTCACATCTCCACATGCACGATTGGGACTGACACGGGAGATATTAGATGAAAGGTGTTTTAAATCAAGCTATCGGAAGGTTTACTTTACCGCTAAGGGAAAGTCCGGTTCTCATAGTTTTCCTTATATTTATGCTGCTGCTAACCGTCAGAAACCCCGCCGGCGTTAAAAGTTATTTAAACTACGTAGACTGGAAAACCGTTTCATCACTTTACGGATTGCTGGTTATAACGGACACAATCAAGATAAGCGGTGCGGTTGACCGCATATCTCTGGGAATTTTGAAGAGGTTTAAAAGTGAGAGATGGCTTTCAATCTCCATACTGGCTCTGTCTTTGATTTTACCGATGTTCCTCACCAATGACATAGCACTATTTGTGCTTATTCCGATAAGCTTGAGTATTGAGCAATTGCTCAACGTCAGGCTTGAGAGGATTCTCATACTTGAAATCATCGCCGTTAACGTCGGCTCAATGCTAACACCTATAGGAAACCCACAAAACCTCTTTCTATGGCACCATTGGGGAATATCCTTTATAAACTTCGTGTCAAAACTCTTTCCCGTTTTCCTGATCTCCTCCGCCATCCTGCTTGCAGCGGGCTATATGCTCTCCGGCCAAAAGCGTATAGAATCTGAAAAGTTAGAGGCTGACATCCCCGTTAAAGTATTCCTTCTGACTGTGTCTATTTCGGCACTAATAACGTTCGTTATCATGACCGACTTCGGTTTTCACCCGTTTGCTCTGCTCCTTATCATCCTCGTCTACCTGGCGGTTAACCCGAAATCCCTGCTCGATGTTGATTGGAAGTTGCTGATAACAATCTCGCTGATGTTTATAGATATACACCTCATACAGCAAATTGAACCAATCTCCCGGGAGCTCAGCCATATCAATGCGGCATCCCCTTCAACGGTCTTCCTCTCATCAATCGCTCTTTCCCAGTTTATAAGCAACGTCCCGGCAAGCATACTTATATCGGGTTATAGCCACAACTGGCAACAGATAGCTTACGGCACAAACGTAGGAGGGAATGGAACAGTTATTGCATCACTTGCAAACCTGATTGGGATTAAGTTGGCAGGAAAGCGCATCCGCTACCCAAAATTTCAGCTTTACTCCTTTGCTTTCCTGCTGACCTCCTGTCTGGCAATTTACATTATGCTCTACACCATTTAAGGGAGGTAAAGATGTGCGATACGTGTGGATGCAACGGCAAACCGCAGGCAGTCTCCGATAACTCGGCAAGGAGAAATGTTGAGGTGAAGGAGAGCCTTCTCAAGCTGAACGACAGGTTTGCAGAGGAGAACAGGAAGCACTTTGACAGGGATGGCGTGGTTGCGATAAACATGATAAGCTCACCGGGATCGGGAAAAACAACGCTACTTGAAAAGACCATAGAGGTGCTCGGCAGCGAGCTCAGAATTGGCGTCCTTGAGGGGGATATTGAAACCGAGAGAGACGCCGACAGGATAAGGGCAAAGGGGGTTCCCGCCGTCCAGCTCACAACGGGAGGAGCATGCCACCTTGAAGCTCCGCTTGTCCACAAAGGCTACCATGCACTGATCCATCACTTCAACGGAGAAAAACCCAACCTCCTCTTTATAGAGAACGTCGGAAATCTTGTATGCCCATCATCCTTCTACCTCGGTGAACACATAAGGGTTGTTCTCGTTTCCGTTCCCGAAGGACCGGATAAACCTGCAAAGTATCCAAAAGCCTTCAGGACATCTGACGTCTTTGTAATAACTAAAGCTGACCTGATTCCCTACTTTGACTTTGACGTTGAGAAGGTGAAGCGGGAAGCTTTATCCCTGAACCCGGAGCTGAAAGTCTTCGTTATCTCATCAAAAACCGGAGAGGGAGTTCAGCAGTGGTGCAACTTCCTCAGAGCGGTTGCGGGGAGAAAAGATGAGAATTGAGCTTGCTCACGGAAGCGGTGGAAAGCTCACGGGAGAACTCATAGAAAACCTCTTCCTTAAACACCTCAATTTCAGTGAACTGAAACCGCTCCAGGATGCCTCCTACCTTGAAACCGGCTGCAGCAAGGTGGCAATGACAACGGATTCCTACGTGGTAAAGCCCATCATCTTCCCGGGAGGGGACATCGGCAAACTTAGCGTCTGCGGAACCATCAACGACCTTTCGGTCAGTGGGGCACAACCCCGGTTCATCTCCATAGGGTTGATCATTGAGGAGGGGTTCGAGATTGAAACGCTCAAATCGATAATCACCTCCGCCGGCGAAACCGCAAAGGGCGCCGGAGTAAGGATCGTGGCGGGGGACACAAAAGTCGTTGAAAAGGGAAAATGCGACGGGATATACATAAACACCACAGGAATTGGACCCATCGTAAGGGAGCTTCACCCCTCAAGGGTGGAACCTGAAGATGTGGTAATCGTTACCGGATTTATCGGAGACCATGGGGCGGCTATCTCCATTGCAAGGGAAGGCTTTGAAATAGACTTTCCGGTCATCAGTGATTGTGCTCCCCTCAACAGCCTCCTCCTTCCCCTGCTTGAAATTGAAGGCTTGAAGTGGATGAGAGACCCGACAAGGGGAGGAGTTGCAACTGTTCTGTATGAACTTTCAAAAATGGCGGGCTTGGGAGTGGAAATCTACGAGAAAGAACTACCCATCAGGGAGGAAGTAAGGTTTATATGCGACATGCTCGGCTATGACCCGCTTTACCTTGCAAACGAAGGGAAGGCAGTAATCATCACGTCACCGGAGGGTGCGGAAAAGGTTATGGAAACGCTCAGAAGCAACGAGCTTGGAAAGAACGCATCCATAATCGGAAGGGTCAGCGACCGCTTTAAAGGGGTACAGCTCATAACGGCAATCGGTGGAAAGCGTGAGCTTGACCTTCTTGAGGATGAAATCTTACCGAGAATATGCTGAATCAGAGGGATGATGGATGCACACAGGCTAAAAGCCGATGAGATTCTCAGGCTGATAGAGAGGGTAAACGTAAAGGAGCACGTAAAGATAATGAACGTTTGCGGTTCCCATGAACATACCGTTTCCTTCAGCGGGATGAGAAGCCTCCTTCCAGAGAATGTGGAGATTGTTCCCGGTCCCGGATGCCCCGTCTGTGTATGCTCCGAGAGTGACGTTATAGCCGCAATCAAGCTCTCCCTGAGGGATGACGTAATTCTTGCAACTTACGGGGACATGTTAAGAGTTCCAACAAGAATCGGCTCGATAAGGAGCAACGGCGGAAACTACAGGATGGTTTCCGCTCCCCATGAGGCTCTGAAGATTGCAGAGGAAAACCCGGACAAAACGGTCGTTTTCTTCTCAATAGGCTTTGAAACAACTACAGCCCCAACGGCAGCGCTGCTCCAGATGGGAATTCCCGAAAACCTGAAACTGCTCTCCTCCCACAAGCTCACCCCCCAGATTATGGAGGTTTTAGTGAATGACTCTGAGGTCGGCGTCAACGCCTTCATAGCACCCGGACATGTCTCAGCCATAATCGGCTCAAATGCGTGGAGGGTCTTCCCCGAAAAGTACAGAATACCAACCGTAGTCGCAGGTTTTGAGCCTGAAAACCTCCTCCTTGCCATCCTGAGAGTGCTTTTACAGATAAGGAATGGAAAATCGGAGCTTGAAAACGTTTACAGAACGGTAGTAAAACCTGAAGGGAACCGCAGGGCGCTTGAGCTTATGAACAGGTTCTTTAAAAGGAGCGATGTTAACTGGAGAGGAATTGGAAAAATTCCAGAATCGGGGCTTGAACTGAGGGATGAGTTCAAAAGTCTGGACGCTAAAAGGGTATTCTCCATCCCCGAGGTTGAGGAGGAGAAGATACCCGGATGCATATGCGACAGGGTAGTTCTCGGAAAGGCTTACCCTTCAGAGTGCAAGCTTTTCGGGAAAACCTGCACTCCAAAAAACCCCCGGGGTCCGTGTATGGTCTCCCTTGAAGGTGCATGCAACATCTGGTACAGAAGCAGGACATCATGAGGTTAAAGATAACGATAACCGGAACTGTTCAGGGAGTTGGATTCCGCCCGTTTATATACAGACTTGCAAAAAGCATGGGTCTAAACGGATACGTGCTAAACAACCTATCGGGAGTAACCGTTGAGGTTGAAGGTGATGAGGAGAGGTTGAGGGAATTTCTCCTGAGAGTTGAAAGGGAGAAACCACCAATCTCAAAAATATACAGCCTTGAATACAGGTTTCTTGACAGGAAGGGCTACAGGGGATTTGAGATAAGGGAGAGTGAAAACCGCTCCGAACTCAAAGCCCTCATAATGCCCGATATAGCAACCTGCGAGGAGTGCTTAGGGGAGCTCTACGATACCGGGAACAGGAGATACCGCTACCCGTTTATAAACTGCACGAACTGCGGACCAAGGTACACGATAATTGAGAGGCTTCCCTACGACAGGAAAAACACAACGATGAAGATATTTAAAATGTGTCCGGAGTGCTCCAAAGAGTATAAAGACCCGATGGACAGGAGGTTTCACGCACAGCCCAACGCCTGTCCCGTTTGCGGTCCTCACGTATTCCTTGAGGATAAAAACGGGAAACGCATCGCCGAAAGGGATGAGGCTATCAGGGAAACGGTAAGAGCCATAGAGCAGGGGAAAATAGTTGCAATCAAGGGACTTGGTGGGTTTCACCTTGTCTGTGATGCAGCGAACAGCAGCACCGTAAAAGAGCTGCGGAGGAGAAAGAACAGGGAGGAAAAACCCCTTGCTGTTATGGTTCCAAACATTTCATGGGCAAGAAAACTCGCCTCAATCTCCCTCTTGGAGGAGAGGGCTTTAACCTCCATTGAAAGGCCCATAGTGATACTGAAAAAGACCCCAAACTGTGATACTCTGATCTCCAGGGATGTATCACCCGACAACACAACCGTTGGACTTTTCCTTCCATACACCCCACTGCACCACCTGATACTGAAAGATTTCGGCAAACCTGTCGTTGCAACAAGTGCAAACCTTACAGATGAGCCGATTGCAAAGGAGAACGAAGAGGCTGTAGAGAGGCTCTCAGGCATTGCAGACCTCTTCCTGATGCACAACAGACCGATAAGGAGAAGATGCGACGATTCGGTTGTCACCGTCATCTGCGGCAGGCAGGTTCCGATAAGGAGGTCAAGGGGATTTGCCCCTCTTCCTGTAACGGTTCCCTTCAGGTTCAAAAAGCCCGTTCTTGCACTCGGACCTTACATGAAAAACACAATCGCAGTAGGCATAGACGATAGGGTATTCATGTCGCAGCACATAGGAGACCTTGACAATACGCTTGCAACAGATTACTTCAAGGAAACCCTTGAAGACCTCTTATCGCTCCTTCAGGTTGAACCCGAAATCGTTGCATGCGATAAGCACCCCCTTTACTTCACAACAAAGTTCGGCAGTAAAGCTTTCCCGGAAAGGCTTGTAAAGGTTCAGCACCACCACGCTCACGTAGTATCCTGCATGGTAGAGAACGAGCTACCCCCAGATGAGTATGTAATAGGTTTTGCCTTTGACGGAACCGGATACGGAGATGATGGAACCATCTGGGGAGGGGAAGTCCTCATTGCCAACGTCAGAAGCTACAGAAGGGTTTACCACCTAAAACCGTTCCCGCTCCCCGGAGGGGACAAAGCTGTTAAGGAACCTTACAGAACAGCCATCTCACTTCTAATCTCAAATGGCATCGAGCCGCCCGAAAAGTTCATTGAGAAAATCGGGAGGAACAGGGCTGACTTCATAGCTCAGATGGTCAGGAGAAGGTTTAACTCCCCGATGGCATCAAGCATGGGAAGGGTATTCGATGCCGTCTCATCGCTGCTCTTCCTCAGGGATACCGTATCCTACCACGCACAGGCAGCCATTATGCTTGAACAGGCATCCGCCGGATATGAAACAGAAGACGTTTACCGCTTTAGCCTGAGGAAAAGGCAGGTGGACCTCTCACCGATGCTTGAGGGCATCCTTGCCGACCTCAAAGCCGGTGCTCCGAAATGTTTGATTGCCAAGAAGTTCCACAACACCGTTGCAGAGCTGATAGTGGACACGGCGGTCAGAATCCACAGGAGAACCGGCATCTCAAAGGTTGTCCTCTCAGGAGGGGTCTTCCAGAACAGGGTTCTCACGGAGAAGGCCTTTAACGCCCTAAAAGGTAAAGGGCTGAACGTTTACATCCACCAGACAGTCCCTCCCAACGATGGGGGAATATCCCTCGGTCAGGCAGCCATAGCAAACTTCATCAAGGAGGAG
>CAZIVU010000022.1:0-13035 GCA_964542865.1 uncultured bacterium
TCCCGCATCCAAAAACTGCAAGGGCAAAAGAAGTGATGAGAACGAGCTTCCTCATGCTTACCTCACTCTGGATTTTGTCTCATTATGATATTAGAATTTGGCACGTAGTCAACTGAGTGCTGAAGGTGGGGCTTGACCGGGTTTGAGGAGACGGAAATTCTTGGGAAGAAAGCCTACAGAAGGGTTCTGAACTTCAGCAGGAGGAACTTCATCGGGGAGGTTTACAGGTTCAGCGTCGTTGACTGGATACTCCTTGACTACGTTGAACCCGAAAAGATTTTGAAAACCTTAAAGCCGGTGAAGGACGTTGCAGAGCAGCGGTTCCTCATTCCGGGAAGGGAGGAGAAACTGATCAAGAAGTTCTTCCTGTTCGGCCTGAGAGGAAGGGTGAAAATCTTAGTTTTTGAGGAGGAAAGTAGTAAAATTCACCCTGAGTTCTCCGACCTGATTGGAATCTACAGGGAGGTTTTGAAGAGATGATCTCCTACGTGTTCTTTATAGCCGTCCTATCCCTCCTCGGAGGCTACATCTTCTACGGGAACTACCTGAAGAGGTTCTTCAACCTCGACAACTCAAGGAGAACGCCAGCCCACACGATGAGGGATGGGGTTGACTACGTTCCCGCCCAATCGCCGGTCGTCTTCGGACACCACTTTGCATCGATAGCCGGAGCGGGACCCATCGTAGGCCCGATACTTGCAGCGTCAATATGGGGATGGCTTCCGACATACCTGTGGATAATCATCGGCTCCGTGTTCTTCGGGGGCGTCCACGACTACTCGGCGCTTGTTGCCTCCCTGAGGCACAAAGGAAGGAGCATAGGGGAGCTGATTAGCCAGTATGTAAATCCGAGGGCAAAGGTTGTCTTTCTCATATTCACGTGGCTTGCGCTCGTCCTCGTAATAGCGGTGTTCCTTGAGCTTGCAGCAATAACGATGTCAAACGACCCGGCAGTTGCCCTGTCGGCAACCTCCTTCATCGTCATAGCCGTGCTCTTCGGCATCCTTAACTACAGGTTCAGCTTTCCCCTCAAGTTCCTGACGGCTTTCTCCCTATCGCTAATGCTGTTCTTCGTAGTATTCTCAACAAGCTCGGGCTGGGTATCGAGCCACTTCTCCTTCTCCGTTGAGGCGTGGAGGGTTGCGCTTATCGTTTACATAATCCTCGCTTCCGTCCTTCCCGTGTGGATACTCCTCCAGCCGAGGGATTACCTCTCATCGTGGCTCCTCTACATGAGCCTTTTTGTGGGAGTTGTCGGGATGTTCATGAGCTACAGCCATCCCGTAAAGCTTGCCCTTTTCAAGGGGATTTCACCGGGGAGCCATCCGATATGGCCGCTCCTCTTCATAACCGTTGCCTGCGCAGCCATCTCCGGCTTCCACTCCCTTGTAGCTTCGGGGACAACCTCAAAGCAGATAGATAAGGAGACGGATGCCCTCATCGTTGGCTATGGGGGGATGTTGACGGAGGGTCTTCTCGGCATCATAGCCCTCGGAACGATAATGCTTGCAGGCGGAATTATCGTCAAGAACGGAAGGCCCGATGCCCTTGCAACCTTCGGCGTTGGAATAGGAAAGTTCTTCCAGTTCTTCGGGATACCGTTTGGCGTCGGTAAAACCCTCGGACTTTTAGCCCTGAACTCATTCATCCTTACATCACTTGATACGGCAACGAGGCTTGCAAGGTATCAGCTTGAGGAGATAACGAACTTCAAGCTCAACAGGTACGTTGCAACGGGAGCTGGCGTTCTCCTTGCCCTCATCCTCGTTTTCTGGAGAACCGGGAATGTCCCCGTCTGGAAGATAATCTGGCCAATATTCGGCTCAACAAACCAGCTCGTTGCCGCCCTTGCCCTCCTCACAATCGGGGTCTGGGTAAGGAAGGGGTTGAGGAAGGATGCAAAGGCTTTCTTCTACCCCATGCTGTTCATGATGGTGACAACGCTTACAGCCCTTACAATCCTTGCATACCAGAAGCTGAAGGTATCGCCAATCCTCTCGGCAATAGCAGTTTCCCTGATAGCACTCTCAATCTACCTGATAGTTGAGTCAAAGAGGGTTTTAGGCGGAGATCAGGCTTAGGAAGTCCCTGACGTTCCTTTCCGTATCGCCGGAGAACACGGCGGAGCCGGCAACGACGATATCTACTCCGAAATCGACAACTGTCCTGACATTATCAACCTTCACCCCTCCATCAACCTCAACCTTGACGTTCAGCTTCTCCCCCCTGATAACATCCTTCAGCTTCCTCACCTTCTCAAGAGCTTTGCCTATCATCCTCTGCCCCCCGAAGCCGGGGTTAACGGTCATGATGAGGACAAAGTCAAGGAACGGAAGGATCTCCTCAAGGAAGTTCACGGGGGTTGAGGGGTTCAGGGCTATCCCTGCCTTTAAACCAAGCTCCTTTATCCTCTCAACAACCCTGTGGTGGTGAACTGCCGCCTCCCAGTGGAAGGATATCCAGTCAGCACCAGCCTTTGCAAAGTCATCTACGTACCTTTCAGGTTCAACTATCATGAGGTGAACATCAAGGGGTAGCTTCGTTACCTTTCTGATGGACTCAACAACGCAGGGACCTACCGTTATGTTGGGAACGAACCTCCCGTCCATAACGTCGATGTGGAGAACGTGAGCTCCGGCACTTTCAACAGCCTCAATATCCGCCTTCAGGTTTGAGAAGTCCGCAGAGAGTATCGACGGGGCAAGAAGCGCCATCTGTCCTCCTTGGGTAATTTTACCATGTATAATTCCCGATAAGGAGGTGGCAATGGTAAAGAGCTTTAAGAACCTGAAGCCTAAAATCGGGGAGAGGGTGTTCATTGCCGAGAACGCAACCGTAATCGGCGACGTGGAGATTGGGGATGACAGCAGCATATGGTTCGGCGTCCAGATGAGGGGGGATGTTAACTACATAAAGGTTGGAAGGTGCACGTCCATACAGGACGGTTCCGTTGTTCACGTTACGAGGCTTACCGACCCGACCGAGATCGGAAACTACGTTACCGTTGGCCATGCTGTAAAGCTTCACGGCTGCACGGTTAAGGACAACTGCCTCATAGGGATAGGGGCGATAATCCTTGACGGAGCCGTAATAAACGAGAACTCCATAGTTGCAGCGGGAACACTCGTTCCCCCGAGGAAGGAGTTCCCTCCCGGCGTCCTCATCATGGGGTTCCCGGCAAAGGTCGTCAGGAACCTGAGCGATGAGGAGATAAAGGGGTTGAGGGAGCATGCTGAAAGGTATGTAGCCTATAAAGATGAATATTTAAAGCATTTTTCCTAAATTTATCTGAGAAACTGCTGGAGTTCTGGGATGGTAGAGGAGCTTACAGTCAGGGAAAGGGACATCATGCTCAAGATAGTCGGCCTCTACATTGAGAGCGGGGAACCTGTTGGCTCAAGAACGCTCCAGAAGCGGTACGGGATGAAGATCAGCCCTGCCACCATAAGGAACGTCATGGCTGACCTTGAGGAGAAGGGTTACCTCTACCAGCCCCACACATCAGCCGGGAGGCTTCCGACGGATAAGGGGTTAAGGTTCTACATAAACTCCCTCTTCCTTACCATAGACAGCGTTGACGTTAACTTCGTAAACAGGATGCTCGCCTACATAAACTCCATAGAGAACAGGAGCTTTGAGAACATCTTTGCATCGGTTCTCAAGTACCTATCAAGGACGACCGGTTATACGGGTCTTGGCGTCAGCTTTCTGGTAGACGTCCTAAACCTGAAGGAGATTAGCCTCATAAAGGTTTCAAAGAACAAGGTTCTCGCAGTGATAAGCTTCGAGCCGGACTACGTTATCCATGACGTTATCGATATAGACGTTCCATCCGACCTCCTGTCCAAGCTCTCCCAGGAGCTGACCGGCAGGTTCAGGGGGAAAACGTTTCCCCAGATAAGGAAGGAGATAGTGAAGGATATAGAGAGGTTTAAGAAGCGGTTTATGGAGCTGAGCTTCAAGGTGAACTCAAAGGTTCTCTCCATGATGGACAGCATAGACAGCGATATCAAGGTGACGGGAACGTTCAACGTTCTGAACATAACCGAAGACCTTGAGAAGCTGAAGGAGACGATAAGAATTCTTGAGGAGAAGAGGATGCTCCTCTCCTTCTTCGACAGGATCTTAAGCGGGAAGAGGGATGTAGCGGTGATACTCGGGTCTGAAACGGAGGTTGAGGTTCTTAAACCCTTCAGCATAGTCGCATCGAAGTACAGCTTCGGTCAGAGGAGCGCCGGGCTTGTCGGCATATTCGGACCGAAGAGGATGGACTACAGCAGGGTAATACCCATAGTGGAGAACGTCTCAAAAGCCCTTTCAAAGCTGCTTCAGGAAAGGGAAACGCTCTAAGCTCGGAGGTTTTATGTCCATAAGGGTAAGGTTTGCCCCAAGCCCCACCGGCTTCATGCACGTTGGAAACGCAAGAACGGCTCTCTTCAACTTCCTCTTTGCAAGGCACAACGGGGGAAAGTTCATACTGAGGATAGAGGACACGGATGTGGAGAGGCACAGCGAGGAGGCTGTCTCGGTAATATACAGCTCCCTCAAGTGGATGGGGATCTCATGGGATGAGGGTCCGGACATCGGAGGGGAATTTGGACCCTACAGGCAGTCAGAAAGGCTCAACGTGTACAGGTCATTCGTTGAAAAGCTGAAGGATAGGGGGCTACTCTACGAGTGCTTCTGCACGCCGGAGGAGCTTGAGAGGATGAGGAGGGAACAGCTCAGCAGGGGGGAACCACCAAGGTACACGGGAAGGTGCCTTTCGCTCTCGGAGAGCGAAAGGGAAGCCCTGAAGAGGAAGGGGATAAAGCCCGTGCTGAGGTTCAGGGTTCCGAAGGGGGAAACTGTCAGCTGGAACGACCTCATAAAGGGGGAAATCTCCATAAGTTCGGAACAGCTTGGAGGGGATTTCGTAGTTGTAAGGTCGAACGGGATGCCCGTTTACAACTTTGCAGTTGTCGTTGACGATGCCCTTATGAGAATATCCCACGTCATAAGGGGTGAGGACCACATATCGAATACGCCGAAACAGATCCTGCTCTACAGGGCTTTGGGGTTTGAGGTTCCGGAGTTTGCCCACCTTCCGATGATTTTGGGGGAGGACAGGAGCAAGCTCTCAAAGAGGCACGGCTCAACAAACGTGGAGGAGTTCAGGGAGAAGGGGTACCTCCCGGAAGCATTTACAAACTTCCTCTCCCTCCTCGGGTGGTACCCGAAGGATGGGAAGGAGATCCTATCCATGGATGAGCTTATCGAGAGGTTTGAACTCAAAGACGTTGGAAAATCACCGGCGATATTCAACGTTGAGAAGCTAAACTGGATGAATCAGGTTTACATAAGGAGCTACCCCTTAAAGAGGTTGACCGAGCTTGTAATCCCATACCTTGAAAGGGAGGGTCTGCACCCGGAAAGGTTCAGCTTCGACTGGCTGTCAAGGGTTGTTGAAGCAACGAGGGACTACTTCACAGTCCTCAGCGATGCTCCCTCCTACATGTCCGTCTTCCTGAAAGATGAGTTTAACGTTTCGGACGATGCCATTAAGTTCATTGAGGGCAGGGGGAAGGACGTTGTAAGGAGGTTTTACGAAAAGGTGAAAAGCTCGAAGGAGCTTGACGGGGAAACGTTCAAGAGGATTGTCAAGGAGGTGGGTAAAGAGTTGGAGGTGAAGGGCAAAAACCTATTCATGCCCATCAGGGTTGCCCTCACGGGGAAAACAAAAGGGGTTGAGCTCGATATCCTCGTATCCCTCCTCGGAAGGGAGAGGGTAATGAGGAGGGTTGAGAACACCTTATCGGCAATAGGGGAGAGAGATGGCTGAGGCTAAGAACCTGAAGGAAAGGGCAAAGTTCATGCTGACGGGGATAAGGCTTCACCTGAAGCTTTACCTTTTAAAGTCCCTCGGCATATATGACAGGTACAAGTACTGCATAGCCTTCCCCTCAATAAAGGAGGGTTTGAGGGCTGAAAAGCTTTTAAAGGGAAGGAAGCTCGGCTCATCGATACCCATTCCGAACGAGATATTTGAGGGTTGCGGGGTCGGCATCCTCGCCACGGAGGATAACCTCAAGGATATCCTCAGCTTCCTCAGGGAGAAGGGGGTGCTTGTATCGGGGGTTTATGAAAGGGTTGAAACGGGCTTTAAGGAAGTGGAGAAATGAGAATTGGCGTAATGGGTTCAGGAAGTTGGGGTTCAGCCCTCTCAATCCACTTCGGGAAGCTCGGTTTTGATGTGGTGCAGTGGTGCCTTGAGGATGAGGTATCAAGGAGCATAAACGGTGAGAGGAGAAACTGTAAATACCTTACGGAATTTACCTATCCCGAAACCGTGAGGGCGACATCCTCCCTTGAGGAGTTCTTCGGGCTCTGCAGAGATATCGTCGTATCTGTAATTCCGACGCAGTTCTGCAGGAGTATCTGGAAAAGCGCTGGAGAAGCGCTAAAGACGAGGAAGGTGATAGTTGCGAGCAAGGGGATTGAAAGGTCATCGCTCAAGACGCTCTCCTCCGTCTACGAGGAGGTTGTCGGAACGAGGGATGGTTACTTCATACTCTCCGGACCGACCTTTGCAGAAGAGGTAGCCGAGGGGAAACCCTCTGCCGCTGTGGTTGCAGGTTTTAACAGGGATGAAACGTTTGAGCTGACAAAACTCCTCAACTCAACGACCTTAAGGCTTTACGTATCTGGAGATGTTAAGGGTGTTGAGCTCGGAGGAGCACTGAAAAACGTCATAGCAATAGCCACAGGGATATCGGATGGAATGGGTCTTGGGAACAACGCAAGGGCTGCGCTCATAACGAGGGGGCTTCACGAGATTAAGAACTTGGGGGTGAAGCTCGGAGCGGATGAGAGAACGTTTTACGGGCTGTCGGGGATGGGGGACCTGATACTGACGTGCACGAGCAACCTCAGCAGGAACAGGAGGTACGGACTCCACATAGGAAGTGGGGGGAAAGCCGTTGAGGAAAAGTTTGTCGTTGAAGGGGTTTACACGGTTGAAGCCGTGGTCAAGCTCTCCCATATTTACGGCGTGAGCATGCCCATAAGCGAATCCGTTTACAGCTGCATATACGAGGGCGCAAACCCGAGGGATATCCTTAAGAAACTTCTCCTCAGGCCTGTAAAGGAAGAGAACCTATGAGGAAGTTCGTAATACTCGGAACTGCCGGACACATAGACCACGGAAAAACCGCCCTTGTCAAGAAGCTCACCGGCATAGATACGGACAGGTGGAAGGAGGAGAAGAGCAGGGGGATGACGATAGACATCGGGTTTGCAAAGCTTGAGCTTCCTGACGGGGAGGTTATCGGTATCGTCGACGTCCCGGGACATGAAAGGTTCATAAAGAACATGCTTGCCGGGGCGCACGGGATCGACATCGTCCTCCTTGTTATCGCCTCCGACGAGGGGGTGATGCCCCAGACGAAGGAGCACGTTGCGGTTTGCGAAGCGCTCGGAGTGAAGGGGGGCATCGTTGTCCTTACAAAGACAGATACCGTGGATAGGGAATGGCTTGAGCTCGTAAAGGAGGACGTGAAGTCATACCTGAAGGGGACGCTGTTTGAGAACGCGCCCATAGTTCCCGTCTCCTCAAAGACCGGTGAGGGGATAGACAGGCTCCTGGAGGAGATCTCAAAGCTCTCCCGAAAGGTTAAGTCAAAACCCTTAGAGGGGATATTCAGGCTTCCCGTTGACAGGTCATTTTCCATAAAGGGTTTCGGGACTGTCGTGACGGGGACGGTCCTTTCGGGGAGGGTCAGGGTTGGAGATACCGTAACGGTGTACCCTGAAAGGGTAAAGGTGAAGGTAAGGGGAATACAGTCCCACGATAAGCCGGTTGAGGAGGCCCGTGCAGGGCAGAGGGCTGCCCTTAACCTTTCCGATATATCAAAGGATGATGTCAAGAGGGGAGACCTCATTTCAAACATCGATTTCCTCCTCCCCACAAAGCTTGTTGACGTAAAGCTTGCAGTGTCTCCAGACTCGGACTTTCCCGTTAGCTCGGGGCAGAGGGTTCACTTCCACCACCTGACATCGGAGATTGAGGGGGAGGTTTTCCTCGTAGGGAGGGATGAGCTGCTTCCCGGCGAGATGGGGTATGCACAGATAAGGCTGAGCAGGGAGATTTTCCCCCTGTTCGGGGACAGGTTTGTAATCCGTTACTACTCCCCTGCAAGGGTTATAGGAGGGGGAGTAATTCTTGACCCTCTCCCTGAGAGGAGGTTCAGGAGGAAGTTCTCAAAGGAGTGGGAGGAGAAGCTTTCGGTTTTTGAAAGGGGAGACAGGAGGGAAATGCTCAGGTTCCTCGCAGAGAGGGCGGGTTTGAGGGGAATCGACAAAACCTCCCTCCTCCAGAGGTTAAACCTCCTTGGTGAGGAGCTGAAAAGCACCATCAACTCCTGCACGGAGTGTGTGGAGGCAGGAGAAAGGGTTTTCTCAAAGGACCTGCTTGAGGAACTCGTCAAAAAGGCGACATCAACGATAGACAGGTTTCACAGGGACTACCCCCTACTTCCGGGAATGAACAAGGAGTCGCTGAGAACAACGCTGAGCGTTGATGGGGAGCTTTTCTCACGGGTCATTGAGAGGGTTCTTGAAACGGGCGAATACGTGGATGAGGAGGGAATCCTGAAGAGAAAGGGGTTCAAGCCCTACGTTGAGGGAACCGATTTTGAGGAGGCGTACAGGAAGGTGAAGAGCCTGATTGAGAAGGCCGGCTTCAAACCTCCGGAAATAAAGGAGATACCGAGGATTCTAAGCATCCCTGAGGACAGGGTCAGCCCTGTAATCTCCTTCCTCACGGGCAGCGAGGGGTTCGTCAGGTTTGGAGATTTTCTAATTTCAGGTAAAACCCTTGAAAGGGTTAAAGCTATCCTCTGCTCCCACTTCTCACGGAAGGAGAGGTTAACCGTTGGGGAGCTCAAGGACTACCTGTCGGTAACGCGAAAGCACGTTATACCCCTGCTTGAGTTCCTTGACAGGATGGGCATCCTGTCAAGGTCTGGAAACGAGAGGTTGAGGGGCGAAAAGCTCACATGTTAGCCGGAAGCTACCTGCAGGACGGCATCTGAATCAGGCCAAAGTTCCCGTCAGCCCTCTTGTAGAGAACGGCAGGGTTCCCCGTCTCAACGTTGCAGAACATAACGAATTCCCTGTCCGAACCCAAGAGCTTGACGGCTGCATCCTCAACCGTTATCGGCTTGTAAAGCTCAGGCTCAACCTCGATTATCTCCAGAGGTGTCTCCTCACCGGTCTCCTCCTCAATGATAAGGGAAGCCTTTATGCCCGGTTTCCTCGACTTTACCTTGTCCTTCAACCTCCTGAGCTGCTTCTCAACGGCATCAACAACCTGATCAACGGCGTTGTAGAGGTCATTGCTCTCCTTTTTAACCCTTATCGTGTGGTCAAAAACGTTGTAGATAACAATTTCCGCTGAAGACCTGTACTTTTCCTTCTTTACGATAACCTCCCCGAAAACCTCCCTGTTTTCGTTGTTCCCGAGGTACTTCTCAAGCTTGTCAAACTTCTCCCTCAGCGTTGACTTAATCGCTTCAGTCAGGTCAAATCCGTGTCCGATAAGGTTTAGCTTGAGGGTTGCCATACTCATCCTCCTTTTTCTGTTCTTAGATTAAAAGTAAACCCGAAAGCTGAAACTGTCCAACTCAGATGAGCCCGCTGAGCCTTAGCGCAAGCTCAAGGTCTTTCTGAAACGTCTGCTCCCCCCTCCTGTTCCTCAGAAGGTAGGCGGGGTGGTACGTTGATATAACCTTTATCCCCTTAAACTCCTGAACGGTTCCCCTTATCCTTGAGAGGGATGCCCTCTCGGGGAGGTTGAGGATTGTCCTTGTTGCAACTGCGCCGAGGCAGAGGATAACCTTCGGAGCGATTATATCTATCTGCTCCTCAAGGAAAGGGTAGCACGCCCTGATCTCATCCGCATGGGGGTTCCTGTTCTGCGGCGGTCTGCACTTTACCACGTTCGTTATGTAGACGCTGTCCCTTGAGACGCCGAAGAGGTTGAGAAACCTCGTAAGCAGGTGTCCAGCCCTTCCAACAAAAGGTCTCCCCTGAATGTCTTCCTGCTCTCCCGGAGCCTCCCCGATGAACATCAGGTTTGTATTCGGGTTCCCCTCCCCGAAGACAACGTGCTTCCTCGTTCTGCAAAGCCTGCACCTGCAGCAGTCCTCAGCCTTCTCCCGGAGCCTTTCTAAAAGCTCCTCTACTGAACTTTCATCCTTCACAAAAACCTCCCTGTAACCTATCAGGTCGAGGAATTTTATGAACTTTTCAAGGTTTCTCAAACAGCTCCTCCCTCAAACTGCCATCGTAAACCCACGTTGTGATGCCCTCAAGGTAAACGCTCCTGAACCTCTCCCCCTCCCTCTCAAAGTAGATCGTCAGCCTCTCCCCGGACCTCGTCTCAACGGTTACCGGGGAGTCAAGGTTGAACTTCACGGACGATATAAGAGCGGAAGCCACTGAACCTGTGCCGCATGCAAGTGTTTCGGACTCAACCCCCCTCTCGTAGGTTCTTACCTTCAGCGTCCCGTTCACGCTTACAAAGTTAACGTTTGTTCCCTTTGGGTGGAACCTCTTTGAAAACCTTATCCTCCTGCCTATTCCCGAAACGTCAGCCGAGTTCACATCCTCAACGAATACGACAAAGTGGGGGACGCCCGTATCTATGAAGTGTCCCCTTACCCCCTCAACCTCCATATCAAGGATAAGGTCTCTCGGATCTGGTAGCCTGACCTTCACGAGCCTTCCGTTAACCTCGGCATCCACGGTGCCGGCAGCGGTCTCAAAGGTAAGCCTCCTGCCCGATATTCCCCTTTCAAAGGCAAACCTTGCAGCACACCTTGCACCGTTTCCGCACATCTCAGCCTCAGAACCGTCGGAGTTGAAGAACCTCCACCTGAAATCGGCGATTTCGGACTTTTCAATGAGGATTAAACCGTCAGCCCCGACAGACCTTCTCCTCTCACAGATGGCTCTCACAGCCTCCTTCAGGCTCCTTTCCCCGACAAACGCGTAGAAATCGCCCGACCTGTTGTCGAAAACTGCAAAGTCGTTTCCCGTCCCCTGAAGCTTTGAAAACCGAACCACGCCGCCTCCTGGAAAAGCTTTAGCAAATAGTGTAAACTAAAATTAAAGCCAAGTTAAGGAGGATAACGAGATGCCAGTTAAGAGCCTCATCTCAAGGAAGGTCGTAACCGTTGAGCCGAACGACTCCGTTATGCTCGCAGCACAGAGGATGTACGATAAGATGGTTGGAAGCCTGATCGTCCTTGATGGCGATAAACCTGCCGGGATACTTACAGACAGGGACATAACCGTCAGGGTAACGAGGTTTGGCAAGAGCCACCTCACCCCTGTAAAGGACGTTATGACGAAGAACCCGATAACTATAAACGAGGATGCATCGTTCTTTGAGCTTACAAAACTTTTCAGGGAGAGCGGGGTAAGAAGGCTCGTCGTTGTTGATAAGGAGGGAAGGCTCGTCGGTATTGTCTCGATCGATGATGTCCTTGAGCTTCTCGCCTCAGAGTTCGCAAACCTCATTGAGGCGATAAGAGGCTACTCGGCGTGTACAAAGTAAACGTTGATACGTTTGAAGGTCCTCTTGAACTCCTCCTCCACCTGATAAGGAAGAGGGAGGTCAGCATCTACGACATACCCATATCCGAGATAACGGATGAGTTCCTCACCTACCTTGAGAGGATGAGGGAGCTTAACATTCCCCTTGCCTCCGAATTCCTCGTTATGGCAGCCACCCTCACGAAGATAAAGTCGGAGATGCTGACAGGGGGGGAGAGCGACGACCCGAGAAGGGAGTTAGTAAGGGCTATCGAGGACTACCTCCTGATAAAGAAGGGTGAGAAGGAGCTTGAAAAACTTGAAAGAAAAGCAGCGGAAAGGTTTTCAAACAGGACGGACAACATCGTTTTCAGGTTTCAGGAGCGGGTAAAGATTGCAAACACGCCGGATGACCTGAAGTTAGCCTTTGAGAGGGCAGTTGCAAGGAGAAGGGGGAGGAGGCTGACTGTTGGCATGAACCTTGAGAGCGAGAGGTTCAAGATACACGTAAAGGTTGAACAGATAAGGAACCTTCTCAAGGAGAGGGACGTTCTGAGCTTTTCCTACCTGACAAGGCTGGCGGACTGCAGGCTTGAGGCAATAACGTTTTTCCTTGCAGTTCTGGAGGTATGCAGGCTCGGGGAGGCATCGATCTTTCAGGATGGGGAAGATATCATCATCTCAAAAATCTCAAAGCTTCCCTTCAAGGATTTCAGCCTTGCTCTTGAGGAAGCAGACCCTGTAGATGTAGGAAGCCCGGCTGAGGGAAATTCCTGAGTACTCAACGACGATGTCCACCGGGATTTTCCTCTCTAAAAGCCTGAAAGCATAGTTATCAAGGAAGTCTGAGAGATTGAAACCGAACCTCTTTGATATCCTTGAAAGGGCAACCTTAAGGCTCCCGTAGTTCACGTTAAATACCCTTTCCCCGGGAGGGGTTTTAAAGACCGCCGCCCTCAACCTCTCCTCAAGCCCCTTCTCGGTGATGAACCTCTTGAAGTTCCCCTCCTCTATAACGGGTATCCCCTCAAGCTCCTTGAGGGAGAACCTCCTTATCCTGAGAATCTGGGACGGCTTAAGGCCGAGGTAAACGGAAAGCATCAGAGGGAGCCTCATCTCCTCCTTCCTCGACCTTCCTATGAAAGCCTCTATATCCCTGTAGGCCTTTGCATCTATAAGCCTGAACTCCCTCTCCCTCTCCTCAAAGCTTACCCTGAACCTCTTTACCCTTATACCCTTCCACAGAAGGTACTGCCTGATGGCTGAAAGCACCGTCATGATGCTCTTCCCGCTCCTGTAGCTCATCGAAAGGTGGTTAACCAGCGCGTCGAAGTCGAGACTGTCCTCATCAAATCCGTGCAGACGCATGAAACTTTCGAGCTTTTTGAGTGCCCTCCTGTAAGTCTTTATGGAGTTCTCCGAGTAACCCTCCTCCTTAAGGGTGTTTAAAAACTTTTC
>CAZIVU010000023.1:0-12917 GCA_964542865.1 uncultured bacterium
GTGGCTTCCCGGTTGAAGCTGTCAAGCTTAAGCACCTTTTTAAGGATAGCGATGGCAGTATCTAAAAAACCGTCATCTAACTTCCTCTTCCCGAAAGAGAGGAGAAGCTTTACTGCACTTGCCCTTTTCCCCAAAGCCACATAAGCGTCAGCAACTTCGTTGAGAACGCCTATGTCGAAAGGTTTTCCGTTTAAAATCTCCTGCCCGATGGCAAGGACGGAACTGTAATCCCCTTTCCTCAAAGCTTCCCTGAACCTGTCCTCAACCGACTTCTTTCCGAAAACCCCCATGGTACCCTCCGCTCAGTCTATAAACTTTCCTATCCTTGAGAGGCGGGGAAGGTGGGCGTGAGAATCCCAGGAGAAGAAGATTACCCTTGCAATCCCAACAATCTTGCTCCTGTCAACGAACCCCCAGTACCTGCTGTCGTAGCTGTTGTTCCTGTTATCTCCCATCATGAAGTACTTTCCCTTCGGAACCCTGAACGGCGAGGTGTTATCCCCGGTTATCCCCGTCTTCAGTATAACGTGCACCTTCTTACCCCCATACCTTCGCGGAAGCACCTCCGTGTATAGCTTTCCTTCCCTCCTCATTCCCCTCTCGTAGTAGGTGTAGTTTCCGTCCTCCTTCTCCTCAACGGGCTTTCCGTTTACGTACACGACACCATCCTTAACCTGAACCACATCTCCGGGAAGTCCGACTATCCTCTTTATGTAGTATACCTTTTCGTTGAGGGGAAAGTGAAATACAACAACATCACCCCTGTCCGGCTTCCTGAAGTGGTAGGTGACCTTGTCAACGAGTATGAAATCGTGGACGAGGAGTGTTGGTATCATAGAACCTGAGGGTATGTGGAACGATTGAACGATGAAAGCCCTTATTATCAGGGCGAGTATGAGGGCTACCCCGATGGACTTTACGTTCTCAACTATCCTCTCTCTCATCAGTCAACCTTCAGGACGGCGAGGAAAGCCTCCTGAGGAACCTCAACCTTCCCCAACATCTTCATCCTCCTCTTTCCCTCCTTCTGCTTCTCAAGGAGCTTCCTCTTCCTCGTTATATCTCCACCGTAGCACTTTGCAAGAACGTCCTTCCTCAAAGCCCTGACGTTTTCCCTTGCAACGATCTTGTTCCCTATGGCAGCCTGAATTGCAACCTCAAAGAGCTGTCTCGGTATTATACCCTTTAGCTTCTCAACAAGCTGCCTTCCTCTCCTCTGCGCCTTGTCCCTGTGGACTATCACGGAAAGGGCATCAACGGGCTTTCCGTTTATGAGTATGTCGAGCTTTACAAGGTCGGATTCCCTGTAGCCGACAAGGTCATAGTCGAAAGAAGCGTAACCCCTTGAAACGGACTTGAGCCTGTCAAAGAAGTCAAAGAGTATCTCGGAAAGTGGCATATCGTACTGAAGCTCAACCCTCCTGCTGTCAAGGTAGGTAAAGCTCTTCTGTATTCCCCTCCTCTCCTGAGCAAGCTGCATTATTGGACCGACAAAATCGGAGGGGGTTATTATGCTTGCCCTTATGTAGGGCTCCTCCACACTTTCAATCCTCTCCCTCGGGGGCATCTGTGAGGGATTCTGAACCTCAACGGTTGAGCCATCTGTTAGCTTCACCCTGTATATGACGCTCGGAGCTGTGGCTATAAGCTCAAGCCCGAACTCCCTCTCAAGCCTCTCCTTTATAACCTCCATGTGCAGGAGACCCAAAAAGCCGCACCTGAAGCCGAAGCCGAGGGCTGCCGAGGTTTCCGGCTCAAAGTGAAGGGCTGCATCGTTGAGCTTGAGCTTCTCCAGTGCCTCCTTCAAATCCTCATACCTGTCAGAATCAACGGGGTAGAGCCCGGCAAACACCATCGGCTTTGCAGGTCTGAAGCCGGGGCACGGCTCGGACGTCGGGTTTTCGGCATCCGTTACCGTATCGCCGACCTGCGTATCCTCAATATCCTTTATGTTTGCCGCCAGATAGCCCACCTCCCCCGCCGAAAGCTCATCAACCCTTTTCATGAACGGGGATTGCGTTCCAACCTCCAAGACCTCAAACTCCTTCCCGTTGGACATGAGCCTTATTTTCATTCCCGGCTTCAGCACCCCGTCGTAAACCCTGACGAAGGGTATTACCCCCCTGTAGTTATCGTAGAAGGAGTCAAATATCAGAGCCTTCAGGGGCTTCTGCCTGTCACCCTTCGGAGGGGGAACCCTCTTAACGATAGCCTCAAGTATCTCCTTTATGCCTATACCCTCCTTCGCGCTTGCAGGGATGGCATCTTCCGGGTTAAGCCCCAACACCTCCTCAATCTGCTTTTTAACCCACTCAACGTCCGCACCGGGAAGGTCTATCTTGTTTATGACGGGGATGACCTCAAGGTCAGCCTCAAGTGCAAGGAAAAAGTTTGCAATTGTTTGAGCCTCAATTCCCTGAGTCGCATCTATTACAAGGAGCGCCCCTTCACACGCAGAAAGGCTCCTTGAAACCTCGTAGGAAAAGTCAACGTGCCCGGGCGTGTCTATCAGGTGCATGGTGTAGGTTTTGCCGTCATCCGCTTCATACCTCATCCTGACGGCATTGAGCTTTATCGTTATCCCCCTTTCCCTTTCAAGCTCAAGGGAATCGAGGAACTGCTCCCTCATCTCCCTTTCGGAGACGGTTCCCGTAAACTCTAAAAGCCTGTCGGCAAGCGTTGACTTCCCGTGGTCTATATGTGCAATGATGCAGAAGTTCCTTATAAGCTCCTTCTCCATAGCCCTCTCACAAACGGATTCTCAGTAAAATCTACAAATTTAGAGGGGAGCGTCAACTTAAAAGCTGGGATTTCATCTCCTCCCAGCTCATCTTCGGCTCCGGGAAGGGCTCCTTGAAGAAGTACTCATACCTCTTTATAACCTTCTCCCACGTCGGCAGGCTCGTCTGGGCACCTTCTGCCTCAATGGCAAACGAGGCAACGGTTGATGCGATTCTGCCGGCGCTGAGAACGTCGTACCCCTTCATGAGGGAGACGAGGAAACCTGCCCTGTGGGAATCGCCGGCTCCCGTCGGGTCAAGAACCCTGCGGGGCTTTACCGCCGGTATCCTGTAAAGCTTACCCCTGAAAAGGATTATCGAACCCTCGGCACCGAGGGATACGCATATGAGCTTCGGACCCCATATCTGCCTTATGCTCCTTAACCTCAAGACCTCCTTGACCCTCTTCGCCTCATAGTTGTTCATGAACAGCAGGTTTGAGTACTTCAGAATCCTTATAACCCTGTGGGGGTACGTGAACGTCTCCTGACCGGGGTCGAAGCTTATGACCTTCCTGAGCCCCTGCCTGATGAGTTTCCTGTAGAACTCAAAGTGCCCGGTGGAGAAGTGGAGGAGCTCGTGCTTCCTTGAAAGCTCCGTGGCAAGTCCCATGTTCTCGAAGAGAAGCCTTACAACCTCTCCTTTGCTCTCATAGAAGTAGAGGATCTGGTTCTCGCTCCCCTCCTTGCTTATTATGAAGCTCCTTGCCATGGGGAACTTCCTGTTCTCAATCACTCCGGATATGTCAACCCCCTGCTCGATGAGGTACCTCTTGTAGTTCATCCTCTCAAAGTCGTAGCCCGAGACCGCAAATATGCCGCTCTTTATCCCCAACCTTGCAGCGGCAACGGCAACGTTTGCCCCAGCTCCCCCGTAGGTATACCGGTACTTCCTCACCTGAACGGTCTCATTGAGGGAGGCAAACCTGTTCACGATGAGGACGTTGTCTATAACGATGCTTCCGAAGGACAGTATATCAGGCAAGCTCCCCTCCGGATGCGTGGAGTTTTGAGAGCTTCTCGGAGATAGATTTTACCCTTTTCCCGAGACCTTCACCCCTGATGAAGAGAACCCTGACGCTCCTTCCCCTTCCGATGGCATTCCCAAGCTCCTCCTCCGAGAACAGCCCGTCAAGGATGAGGGAACCCGGAGGGATTAAGCTCAAAACCCTCTCCTTCGTCTTCGGGCTTATCTCCCTTGAGAGGAAAAGCGTTCCGCTTCCCCTCAACCCCTTGAGGTTATCCTGACCGACAACGGCAACGCCCGACCTGTAGGAGAGGGATAGAAGGTGGAGGAGGTATGACTTCAGCGCATCCAAGACCTGCCTGTAGAGGGATTCGGGGGAGAGCTTTCCCCTGTACCTTTTCCTGACGAACGCCTTTATACACCTGTAATCGGGGCAGACGTTAAATCCCCTTCCGGGAAGCCTCCTCCTTATGTCAAGCACGGGCTTTCCGCCGTGCTCAACAAACCTTAGGAAGGATTCCCTCTCTCCCTTCACCCTGCAGCCTGCACAAGCCCTCATTCACCCTCTGATGCCTCAAGCTCCTGTATCTTCTTAAAGTCGCTCTCCTTGATTATGTCAATTCCAACGATCTGTCCGACGAGCTTTGAGGCAAGCCTTGCGTTGACGCCGTGCCTCCCTATTGCAAGGGAGAGCTGGTCATCGGGGACAACAACTTCAACCCTGAGCTCCCCGTTCTCATCCTCGTAGCACTCGGCGTAGAGAACCTTTGCAGGTGAAAGGGCCCTTGCAACGAGCTCGGCAACGTCATCGGTCCACCTTATAATCTCAATCTTCTCCCCTGAAAGCTCCCTCGATATGGGGATAATCCTGCTCCCCTTTACCCCTATGCAGGCTCCAACGGGGTCTATGTGCTCCTCCTTTGAGTCAACCGCAACCTTTGCCCTCACCCCCGGTTCCCTTGCAACTGCCTTAATCTCAACGAGGCCCTCAGCAACCTCTGGTATCTCTATCTCCATGAGCCTTTTGAGGAACTTCGGATGCGTCCTTGACAGGATGACGTAGGGAGGGGAGTAGTCATCAACCCTTGACCTCTTCCTCCTGCTGTACTGCCTGTAGTCAAAGAGGACATCGTATATGTAAGCCCTCACCCTGTCCCCTATCCTCAACCTCTCCTTCGGAATCTGCTCCTCCCTCGGAAGGATGCCCACTACCCTTCCCAGGTCAACGACCACGTCCCCGTTCTTTATGATGTCCTTTATCGTCCCCGAGATAACGTCCCCTATCTTCTCCCTGTAGTAGTCGTAAAGCGCCCTTTTCTCCGCCTCAGTTATCTTCTCGTGTATTACCTGTGCAGCAGCTTTTGCCGCAATCCTCCCAAGCTCCTCGGTCTTTATCTCAACGAGGACTTTGTCGCCGATGTTCACGCCCTCCCCGAACATCCGCCTTGCATCCTCAAGGGATATCTGGTAATCCGGGTTTTCAACCTTCTCAACGACCTCCTTCTCCTGATAGATGCCGAAGTCCTTTCCATCCTCATCTATCTTAACCACCAGCTTTCCCCTGTAGCCCGCCTTCCTTGCAGCGTTGATTATCCCGACCTTAACTGCCTCAACAACTTCATCCCTTGAGATGCCCTTTTCCCTGCAGAGCATCTCAATCGTCTTTCCGAGACTTTCCATAATCGCCTCCCTATTCACTTTTTAAATAGAGCGTCTATATCCACCCTTGCCGATTTTATGTTGCTGAAAGGGATCTCAACGTCCTCATTCCTCGATACATCGTGAACCGTAACGCTGTTCTCCGAGACGGAAACGACTTCACCCTTGAAGTTCCTCTGGTTCCCCACAGGCTCAACCGTCTTTACCCTAACTACTGTCCCTATCTTCCTCTCAAAATCCCTCCTGCTCTTTAGGGGCCTGTCAAGGCCGGGGGATGAAACCTCAAGGTTGTAGGGATGGTGGATGATATCCTCAACGTCAAGGAGTATGCTGAGCCTCTCGCTTATCCACTGGCAGTCGGAAATCGTTATTCCCCCTTCCGGCCTGTCAGCGTAAACCCTCAAAACCCAGCCGGAAGGTCCCCTCACAAACTCAACGTCAACAAGCTCAAAGTTCCCCTCCTCAAGCAGGGGCTTTACAATCTCCTTTACCTTTTCAACAATCCTCTCAACGTTCTCCATGCTCCACCTTCAATGCAAAATAAAAAGGAGCGGGCTCGAAGACCCGCTCATTGCCAAATATGAGTGCGATGAACACGGACAGTTCTGCTGATGGTAAATTTAGTGCCTGTTGAGAGGATTAGCAAACTAAACGGCTATCTCCTTTGCCTTCTTGAGGGCAATCTTTGAGAATATGGGACCCATAAACTCGTGTATAGCCGTTGCCCCTATGACTATGTTCACGAGGAGAAGCCCAAAGCTCTTGAACTGGGGAGTCTGATACGCAAGGAGGGCAAGCCCTATTACAATTCCCCCCTGAGGGAAGAGGGCAAACGCAAGGTACCTCTTTATAACGTCCGGCGCCCTGCTTACGTGCCCTCCGAAGAAAACACCCGTAAACTTCCCGGCGAACCTCACAGTTATGTAGAAGAGAACGAGGGCGTAAAACTTGAGCAGTATGCTGAGGTCAAGGAAAGCCGAACCGACAACGAAGAATGCCGTAAATATCAGGTCTTCAATGTAGTTCTCAAGGGGGGAGAAGTACCTTGAGTTGTCCCTGTCTATGTTCACAAGGGCTATCCCCGTCGTCATCGTCGTGAGAAGCTCATCAAAGCCGAGGATGTGGGCAAGGGAGAAGGCTATAAAGAGGATTGAGAAGGTAACAGTTACAACCTCCTTTCTCTCCTCCGCAAACCTCCCGGCCACGTGGAGGATGTAGCCGGATATAACCCCGAGAGCTATGGCACCCAATATCTTGTATCCGATAGCGCCGACCGTTGAAAGCAGTGAGATTGAGGCTCCCGTAAGGGAGAGGGCAAGGGCGTTGCCGATGACGAAGTTCACTATCCCCGTTGCATCATCAAGGGCAGCAACGCCCAAAACGGACGTCGTTAAAATCCCCTTCGCCCTGTACTCGTGGATAACCGCAAGCGTCGCCGCCGGGTCAGTCGGAGATGCAAGGGCTCCAAAAAGGAGTGCAGTTGCGAACGGTGCAACATGAGAGTGGCCGAAGAACTTGAAGAAGAGGAACATTCCGACCGTCACGAAGACGAAGGCCGTCTCAGCCTCACCTAAGGTTATTATCGCTATAGTCTTCCCGAGGCTCTTAACCTTTTTCCACTCAAGGTTTCCTCCGATCAGGAACGTTATTGCCGAAAGGCTTCCGTGAACGAGTATCGTTGACCTGTTCAGGAAATCCCTGTCTATGAGACCCAACAGGTGGGGGCTCATAAGGATTCCGGCAACGATGTAACCGCTGACCCTCGGAAGCTTGAAGCGGTCGGCAATGTTCCCGAATATAAAACCGGTAAGGAGTATTAGCCCGACCTCCAAGAGTGGCTCTTTAAGGAAGGCAGATATATCCATCACAACCCCTTATAGACGGCATGGTAAACGCTGTAAGCTCCAACGAATACCCCGATGAGAATGAACGTGAGCGTCCAGGAGATGCTCCCCGTTCTGTACTTCCCGTCTATCAGCCAGCCGACGTAAGCCCCAATGACAACGGGAATTACGAACATAACGCTTATGCTCCCGATGTACGTTACCGTCCCCCAGAACCCTCTCCTCTCGGTTTTTGACATCCTGTCAAGCTTCCTCTCAATATCCTTAAAGAAACCTTTCAACCTCTGCCATCCTCTTCAGAAGGAACTTCTCAAGGTTTCTGAGGTTATCCCTGATAAGCTTATCATACCTGTTAATCCTCTCGAGCCTCTCCCTCAGTTTTCTCCTGAGCTCAACAACGGACTTCCCCCTTATGAATATTCTCGTAAGAACCGATGCCCTCTCCCCCTCAACCCTGAACACGCCGTAGTCGTGAGCAACGAACCACCTGTTCCCACCCTCATCCACGTAGTAACCGACCGACCTCTTAAGCATCGTTATGAACCTCTCATGCCCCGGGTAGATGCCGAACTTCCCTATAAGGTCCTCAAGGCTTATATACCTTGCCCTGTCAAGGAACTTCTCCGAAGGTGATGTAAAGCTAACCTCTATGGATCTCATCTATGCTCCCGATCATGTAGAACTCTGCCTCGTCAACATCATCGTACTTTCCATCCATTATCTCCCTGCACCCCTTCAGCGTCTCTGAGAGGGACACGTGCCTCCCCTTCCTGTTGGTAAACGCCTCCGTCGTGAAGAAGGGCTGGGTGAGGAACCTCTCAAGCTTCCTTGCCCTCTCAACGGTAAGCCTGTCCTCCTTTGAGAGCTCCTCAATTCCTAACATGGCTATTATGTCCTCAAGCTCCCTGTACCTTTGAAGGTGGTACTTGACGGACATGGCAATACTGTAGTGCTCCTCCCCCACAACGGAGGGGTCAAGGAGCTTTGTCCTCGACTCAAGGGGGTCAATTGCAGGGTAAAACCCCTTTGCAGCCCTCTGCCTTGAGAGGATAACTATGGTATCGAGGTGCGGGAACGTGCTTGAAGGGGCAGGGTCAGTAATGTCGTCAGCGGGAACGTATATAGCCTGAACGGATGTAATTGAAGCCTTCTTAGTTGATGTTATCCTCTCCTCAACTGAGGCTATCTCCTCCTTCAGCGTCGGCTGATAGCCGACCCTTGATGGGAGTTTCCCGAGGAGCGTTGAGACCTCCATCCCCGCCTGTGCGAACCTGAAGATGTTATCTATGAGGAGGAGAACGTCAAGCCCCTCCATATCCCTGAAGTACTCAGATATGGAAAGTGCAGGGAATATCGCCCTGAACCTCACTCCGGGAGGTTCGTTCATCTGCCCGAGAACGGCAACCGTCCTGTCCTCAACCTTCATCCTTTCAAGCTCCGTCCACAGCTCGTAAGCCTCCCTTATCCTCTCTCCAACGCCTGCAAAGACGGAAACGCCCCTGTGAACCTTTATCATCTTGTAGATAAACTCAGTAAGGAGAACGGTCTTCCCAACGCCTGCACCTCCGAAAAGCCCGACCTTTCCACCCTTGACAAACGGGGTGAGGAGGTCAACCATCTTTATCCCCGTCTCAAGTATCTGCCTCTCAGGGGACTCCTCCGTCAGGCTCGGAGACCTCCTGTACACTGGGTAGTAGGTGTCCGATTTAATCTCCCCCTTCCCGTCTATCGGCTCTCCGAAGAGGTTGAGAACCCTCCCAAGAACCCCCTTCCCAACCTTAACCTTCAACTCCGAACCCGTCCTCCTTACGCTCATCCCCTTAGATATCCCTATCGTCTTACCCAAAACGATACAGACGGCTATTCCGTTCTCCTTCAGAATCTCAACCTCAAGCTTTGTCCCCGTATCCTCAACGATTAAAACCTCCCTCACTTCGGGCATCTGACCGTCAAACTTAACCTCTACAACGCTTTCCCTTACGCTCAAAACCTTTCCGTTCATGACCTTTCCCTTGAAACTATAGCCTTGTAGGACGAGACCGTGTCCTCTATCTCATCGGTTATCTCCTCCTGCCTGTAGTAGTTCCTCTCAACGTTAAGGGAGGCAAGCTTTTTATCTATAGATTTTGAGGCGTTATTCATGTTCATAAGCCTTACGCTGTTCTCGGAGAGGAACGATTCAAGGTAAGCCCTGTAGATGTGGATGTATATGTACTCAATTATCAGGTTTGAGAGCATAACGTGGGGTTCGATGTCAACTATTGGAGGAAACTCAAACGTCTTCCTCCTTTCAACCTCAAACGGGATAACGGAGGTTATAAAAGGCTCGTAGGAACCAACCCCTTTGAACCTGTTGTACATGAGCTTAACCTCTGCAATCTCCCCCTCTATAAAGAGCTGGGAGAGAACGGATATGAGCTCATTCGCAGAGGAGTATATGAGCTCAAAGCTAACCGGCGCTTTGAACGACCTGAAAGGCTTGAAGGGGAAGACCTCCTCAAGCTTTCTCCCAACAACTATGAATATCCCGTCCTCCCCGAACTCCTTAACCTTCCGTGCAATCCTGTCGTTGAACAGCCCGCACAGGCCCTGATCGGAACCGAAGACGACAACGCACATCTTCCCCTTCTGAAACGGGAGGACAAGCTGGGGGTAAAAGCTGAGCATATCCGAGATGGCTTCAACGACCTTCTCCTCGTAGAACCTCACGTTCCCGATGTAGACCTGAGCGTTCTGGACGTTTATGGAAGCAACGGACTTCATGGAGAGGATTATCTTCTTTATATCCTCAAACTTCTCAATCTTCAGCTCAATATCCTGAAGCCTCATGAGAGCTTCTCCATGAAATCCCTTATCTCCTGCTTTATCCCGGACGTAAGCGTTTTCCCCTCCAAAATCTCCTTGAACACCTTCGGCTTCTCGGTTCTCATCCTCCTCAGTATGAATGCAAACCTCTCATTTACCCTATCAACGGGAACCGAATCGAAGTAACCTTCATTGAAGAGGAAGAAGAGAACAACGAGCTCCTCAACCTGAAAGTAACTGAACCTCGGCTGCTTCAGGAGCTCCCTGAGCCTCTTCCCCCTCCTTATAATCCGGGCAGTCTCCCCGAAAACCTTAACCCCTAATTTTGTAAATATCTCAACCTCAAGGAACTGGGTGTAGTAGAGCCTGAGGTGCTCGGCAACCTCCTTAAGGGCTGGGATCTGCGTTTTTCCACCGATCCTCGATACGGATTTCCCGACATCAACAGCCGGGAGCTGGTTGACGTTAAAGAGGTTTGCATCAAGGTATATCTGCCCGTCCGTTATCGAGATGAGGTTTGTCGGGATGTACGAGGATATCCTTCCCGCCTGCGTCTCCCCTATAGGAATGGCCGTTATTGAGCCTCCGTTCCTTATCTTGCATGACCTCTCAAGGAGCCTTGAGTGGATGTAGAAGATATCCCCCGGGAAGGCTTCCCTTCCGGGAGGCCTCTCAAGGAGAAGCGATATCGTCTGGTAAGCAAATGCGTGCTTTGTGAGGTCATCGTAGATTATGAGGACGTCCCTTCCCGCATCGAGGAAGAACTCGGCAATCGCCGTCCCGGAGTAGGGGGCAAGGAACTTCATCCCCTCAAACGCATCGGAGGGAGCCGATACAAGAACGGTGTAATCGAGCGCCCCGAACCTCTTAAACGAGTGGTAAACGTCAAGTATGTTCTGCTTCCTCTGCCCTATTGCGACGTATATGCAGATAACGTCCTTCCCCCTCTGGTTTATCACCATGTCAACGGCGATGGACGTTTTCCCCGTTGAGGGGTCACCCAGTATGAGCTCCCTCTGCCCCTTACCGATTGGGAGCATGGAGTCTATGAGCTTTATTCCCGTGTAGAGCTGCTCCCTGACGGCTTCCCTGTCGAAAACGGAAGGGGCATCCCTCTCAACGGGGTAGAACTTGGTGCTCCTTATGGGGGAACCTCCATCGAGGGGATTCCCGAGGGGGTCAACCATCCTCCCCAGAAGCTCCTCGGAGACGGGGACGGATGCAACGACCCCTGTTCTGAAGGCTGAAGTTCCGACCTCAACGGGGCTTGTCATGTCAAGGAGCATAACCCTTATCTCTCCTCCGTAGATATCTATGACTATGCCCCTTGAACCCCCTTGAAACTCAACAAGCTCGTAGTACTTTGCGTTTGAAAGACCGGAAAGGCTGACAACGCTCTCCTTTACGGAGCTGACCCACCCCTCCTCCCTTACAATCGGCTCAGGGCTGTAAAGCTCAACAGCCCTCTTTAGAGCCTTCCTGAAATCCTCAATGTCCTTAAACAGCTTCAAGCTCCCTCCTCACTACCTCCTCAAGGGAACTAAGCTGACCCTCAATCGAGCTGTCTATGAGCTTCGAGCCCACGTGGAGCTTGACGCCGGCAACGATGGAGCTGTCCGTCGTGACGGATACGTTAACCTTAACTCCGAAGAGCTTCTCAACAGTTTCCTTAAGCATATCAACGTCATCACCCGAAAGGGGGTAGGCACTCTCAACCTTTATCAAACCCCTGCTCTTCAGCTCATCCTTTATGTTCGGGACCTCCCCCTTCGGAATCGACTTCAGGGCATCAACCGCAAGCTCAAAGAGCTTCCTGTGAACGTGTTCATCCGCAATCCTCTTAAGGAGCTTGGATGAGAACTGAACGGAGAGCTTAACGACCTCATCCTTCATCTCGCTCAGGAACCTCTGCCTTTCAGACTCGAGGGATGAGAGGAACCTCTCCTTCTCAAGCCTTATCTCCTCGTTGAGCCTCTCCTCAAGCTCCCTCCTCCTCTTCTCAACCTCCCGGTTGAGCTGAGCAATCCTGCTCTTCTTCTCCTCATCAAGCCTCTTCAGAAGGTCCTCATACTTTGAGTTAAGCTCCCTGTACCTCCTTTCAGCCTCTTCAGCCTCAGATATCTTGCTCTCAATGAGCTTCTTCCTCTCCATGAGGAGGGAGATGACGGGCTTGTAAAGAAGCCTCTTAAGGAGCCAGAGGAGAACGAAGAAGTTGATAATCTCAAATATGAAGGTAAGGATGTTGAACTTCATAGCTGCCCCTACTTAGAGAAAAGCCCGATAAACGGGTTTGCAAAGAGTATTATCAGGGATATAACGAGGGAGTAGATGGCAACTGATTCAACAACCGCACAGCCTATGAAGAAGAGCCTCGTTATCTGGTTCGCAGCCTCCGGCTGCCTCGCTATAGACTCAATTGCCTTGACGAGGGCATTACCCTCTCCCCTTGACGGCGCATAGCCCCCAACGGCAATTGTAAGCCCCGCCATGATGATGGACACGGTTGAGACTATCGTTATCCCTTCCATCTTCTCCTCCTAAAGGAACTTCGTGAGGAACTTGAACCCCAAGATAAAGAAGATTATACCCAGAATTCTCTTCACGTGCCTCGGTTCAAGGTATCTGTGGGTTATGTATGCCCCCAGGTAGCCCGCAACTGCAGCGGGAAGGGCGGCTGCTGCCGTTATGAGCCAGTTAACGCTTCCCATCTTCCAGTATGCAAGGAAACCTGTAAATGACGAGAAGAGAACGGCAAAGGGGGTTATGGAAACGACCCTTTTAGGGTTATAGCCTGCAACTATGAGCATGGGGGATATGAGACCTCCTCCCCCGACGCCGAGGAACCCCGATACGAAGCCTGCAA
>CAZIVU010000024.1:0-6367 GCA_964542865.1 uncultured bacterium
GGTAAGGTCTCCCGTTCTTTCCTTCAGGGTTATGAGGGCGTCGGAGAGTGTAGTTGTCCTTGAAAACTTGGGAAGCAGGGAGTTCTTTAAGGACCTCATGGTCAACATGAGCGTTGAGCTTAAAAGGTTTCTGAGGAGGAGAGATGGTTGAAAGGTATACGTACCCGCAGATGGGTTCGGTTTGGGATATCCAGAACAGGTACAGGAAGTGGCTTGAGGTTGAGCTTGCAGTTGCGGAGAGCTGGGCTGAGCTTGGAAGGATTCCTCAAAGGGATGTCATGTCCGTAAGGGAGAAAGTGAAGGACTTCCTCTCCGGCAGGAGGGAGTTTGACGTAAAGAGGATAAACGAGATTGAGGAGGTTACAAACCACGACGTAATCGCCTTCCTCACCTACATAAAGGAGGTTGTTGGTGATGAGGCAAAGTACCTCCACTTTGGGATGACATCCTCAGATATGCTTGATACAGCGTTTGCCCTTCAGATAAAGGAGGCTGGAAGCATCCTCTTTGACGATATGTCAAGGGTTATTGAAGCCATAAAGAGGAGGGCAATTGAGCACAAAGATACGGTTATGGTTGGAAGGACCCACGGCATCCATGCCGAACCGATAACCTTCGGGCTTAAGCTTGCAATCTGGTATGAGGAGATGAGGAGGAACAGGGAAAGGCTTAAGGAGGCTCTTGACAGGGCTGTGGTGGGGAAGATATCCGGAGCTGTGGGGACGTTCGCCAACATAGACCCGAGAGTTGAGGAGATGACCTGCAGGAGGCTCGGTATAGGCTTTGCAAAGGTCTCAAACCAGATTGTCCAGAGGGACAGGCATGCCGAGTTTTTGAACGTCCTTGCCCTTACAGCAAGCTCAATCGAGAAGTTTGCAACGGAGATAAGGCACCTCCAGAGGACAGAGGTCAGGGAGGTTGAGGAGCCTTTCAGAAAGGGTCAGAAAGGCTCTTCTGCTATGCCCCATAAGAGAAACCCGATCCTATCGGAGAGGCTCTGCGGGCTTGCAAGGGTCGTAAGGAGCGCATCCACCGTTGGAATGGAGAACATTCCCCTGTGGCATGAAAGGGATATAAGCCACTCCTCAACCGAGAGGGTAACGTTTCCCGATGCCTGCATCGCCCTCGATTACATGCTGAGGAAGTTTGAGTGGCTTATCTCAAACCTTGTCGTCTACCCCGAAAACATGAGGAGGAACCTAAACCTCTTGAAGGGTTTAATATTCTCCCAGAGGGTTCTCCTCCTCCTCATAGAGAAGGGGAAACTGACAAGGGAGGAGGCCTACAGAATTGTTCAGGAAAACGCCATGAAGGTCTGGAAGGAGGGAAGGGAGTTCAAGGAGCTCCTTAAGTCGGACGGGAGGGTGACCTCGGTGCTTTCTCCCGATGAGATAGATGAGGTTTTTGATATCTCATACTACTTAAGGCACGTTGACTACATATTCAAGAGGGTGTTCGGGAGAGAGGATGGTTGAAATCGTTAAGGTCAAATTTTTTGATACGGGTAAAACTCAGCTGGTTGAAAAGCCCGAAGGTCTCAGGCTGAAGTTCGGGGACAGGGTTGTTGTAAGAACGGAAAGGGGTAAGGAGCTTGTGAAGGTCTTGTCCTGCTTTTCCGTTCCTGAGGAGAGCCTTGAAAGGCTTGGAATAGATGTTGAAAGCTTTCCAGCCTTCATCGGCAAAGCGAGGGAGCAGGATATTAACAGGTTCGTTGAGAATGAGCTTTTCTGCCACGATGCGATGGATGTGTGCAGGAGGATGGTGGATGAGCTTGAGCTTCCGATGAAGTTGGTTAAGGCTTACGCAACGCTGGACAGGAAAAGGATAATCTTCTACTTCACGGCTGAGAACAGGGTCGATTTCAGGCAGCTTGTAAGGAACCTTGCATCCCACTTCAAGACGAGGATTGAGCTCAGACAGATCGGAGTGAGGGATGAGGTTAAGATTATCGGCTCGATGGGGATGTGCGGAATGGAGTGCTGTTGCAAGTCGTTCATGGAGTGCTTTGACTCCATATCTCTTAACATGGCAAGGGTTCAGGGACTTCCTGCAAACCCCTCAAAGCTATCCGGTTCGTGTGGAAGGCTCATGTGCTGCCTGAAGTTTGAGGAGAAAACCTACTCGATAAAGGAGAAGCTCCCCGGCATCGGTGAAGTTGTGAAGACCAGAAGGGGAAAGGGAACGGTTATAGATGTTAACGTTGTCCTTGAGAGCATTACGGTTGAGCTTGAGTCAGGGGTCAGGGTTCAGGTCGGCTTTGGCGAGTTCATAGATGGGGAAACGTGGAAGAGCTACCTTGAGGAGCTTGAGATGAAGGTCGATGACAGGTTAAGGTGCTTTACGAGGAGCGAAGGTGAGGCTGAAGAGAACTTACAGGAGTGAGCTTAATACGCTGTTCGTTTTTGAAACGGATGATGGTTATCAGGTGGAGTCCGTTTTCTACAGGGGAGATACGCTCTGCGTTTCAACTCAGGTGGGGTGTCCCGTTGGGTGTGCCTTCTGCGCATCTGGAAGGTTCGGCTTCTTCAGGAACCTCACGGGCGAGGAGATATTCTCCCAGTATGAGATGCTCAGGGATAAGCTTCCCGTGAAGGGGATTGCCGTTGCAGGTATAGGTGAGCCGGCTATGAACGCTGGAAACGTCCTGAAGGCCGTTGAGATGTTCAAGTCGGAAGGTTTAAGGGTCACGCTGAGCACTACCGGCTACAGGCTTGACGGCTTCAGGAGGCTCATGGACTGCGAACACGACGGGCTTACGCTGTCGGTCCACCAGTTCGATGAGGAGGGGAGAAGAGCGATATTCAGAAAGAGCGAACCCGTGTCCGCCCTGATTGAAGCCCTTAAGGAAAAGCTTGATGGAATTTCAAGCAGGAGGAGGAAAAGGTTTCAGCTCGGCTATCTCCTCCTGAAGGGTGTGAACGATGACCTTGGGAACCTTTCCGAGCTGAGGAGGACAGCTTCGGAGCTCAACCTTACCGTCATGCTCATGATGTATAACGAGGTTGAGGGAATACCGTTCAGGAAGGTCAGCTCCCGTGAGTACGAGGATGCGTTCAGGTTTTTGAGGGAGGGAGGAGTAAGGGTAACGCTTAGCAACAGGTTCAGGACGGACCCTTTAGGGGGATGTGGAACGCTGACACTGAAAAGGAATTAGATGGCGCTCTTCAGCTGCTACGTTGATATTGAGAGGTTTTTGGGGGAACCTGTAAAGGAGCTTGCCCAGTTCCTCTGCTGTTTGAGGAGGGGAAAGAGGGCAGCGGTTATCAGGTCGGTTGCGGAGCTCCTTAAGGAAGCTGACAGTATAGGTGAATTTAAAAGGATAGAAAGGAAAAGGGCTGAGAGTTTTTTCCCCTTCATTGAGAAGGGTGAGCGCGACGTTCTCTGGAAGCTTATAAAGAGGTTTTACCTAAAGCCGAGCGAAAACTCATCGGGCAGGAGAATCCCCCAGAACGAGCTCATTGCCCTCAGGAAGGGAAGGCTTTTTGAGGAGATAGTTTTCAGGCTCGGACCTGTAAGGAAGTGGAAGGTTGACCTTGTGTCGATGCACTGCCAGCCCATGGTGAACAGGGAGAGGTTGAGGGTAAGGTGCGGGGAGAGGGACCTGTCAGGGAAGAACGTTGACGTTGTGTTCTGGGGAAGGGATTACGTTGAGGGTTATGAGTGCAAGTCAAACCTTGACTTTTACGTCTCTATCGGGATGGGAAGGTCCGAAAAGTCAAGGAAGGTGAGGGATAAGATAAGGTACCTGAACCAGCTTGCGAGGGAGCTGAAAAGGCACTTTGGGGAAGTTCACATAAACCTTGCAAGCTTTTTCCCGGGGAGGAGCTGGGAAAGGCACATCGGCACTATAAGGTCCTGGCTTAAAGAGTGTGGGGACGGGAAAGTTCACTTTGAGTTCATGACGATTGATGAGTTCCTAAACCTTGTTGATTAGCTGGTAGAACATAATTGCAGACAGCACCGACGTTACGATAAGGGTCAGGGAACAGAAGATGTTGTTAAACCTGCTGTTCGTGAACTCCCCCATTATCCTTTTGTTGTTGCTTATCAGCAGTATCATGACGATGAGAATCGGGAGGAGAACCCCGTCCAAAACCTGACTGTAGTAAAGGGCATCAACTGTTGATACCGGGGAAAGGTCTATCAGGTCTCCGAGGATTAAGGCTCCCAAAAAGACTATGTAGAACCCCTTTGCATCGCTAACCTTGTAGTCAAGCCCTTCCCTCCACCCGAAGGCATCGGCAACGGCGTAGGCTGATGAGCCTGAAAGGACGGGGATTGAGAGGAAGCCGGATACGATAACGCCGATGCTGAAGAGTGCAAAGGAGTAGTTTCCGGCAACCGGCTTCAGGGCAAGGGCTGCATCCTTCACGGTCTCTATGTTCTTCCCGAAGAGCATGACCGCCGCAGAGACGATTATGAAGTAGTCTATAACTGTCGAGTAGATCATACCCACAGCGGTATCGAAGTCGACCTCCTCCGCCTGAACAACGGTCTTATGCTCCTCCCTCTCCTCGGATGCCTGCCAGAAGAGCAGGTAGGGTGACATCTTTGTTCCAAGATACCCTAAAGCCGCAATTATGAAAGCGGAGTTAAGGCTTATGTGGGGAACAAACGTATTGAGTAGCAGGGACTTTACGTTAGGCTTGGATATTACTGCTGATACAACGTAAACGACAAGTATGGCTGTCAGCCCTATCAGGACCCTTTTTACCGTCCTGTACTGCTTGAATACGACGAGGTATCCTATAGCTGCGGTTATCGGTATCAGGTAGTAGACCGAGTTTATCCCCGTTGTTATCTCAAGTATTGAGGCTATTGCGTCGATGTCGGCTGCAATCGTGAAGACGTTTGCGATGAGGAGAATCGATATCATCAATGCTGTGAACTTCTTTGAGTAGAAGATGTTTGTTATCTCAGGCAGGCTCTTCCCGGTTACGATGGCAATCCTTGATACGGTGTCCTGAACGGCAATCATCATTGGGGAGGAGAGGAAGGCAAGCCAGAGGAGTTTAAAGCCTGTCGTTGCGCCAACGACCGTGCATGTGACGATACCTGCCGGGTCATCCCCCGCTCCGCCTGTAATTATGCCCGGTCCTAACTCCCTGATCCTCTGCCTGTTCCTCTTCAGGCTTTCGATGAACTTTTTCCTATCCACTTTTTAACCCTTTCAACGTCGGGCTTCCCTTTCGGGCAGTACCTCTCCTTCTCCGAGTATATGCACCCGCAGTACTGCTGCCTGTAGAGGTTGTACTCCCTGGATATCTCAATTCCCTCCTTCCATCCGGAGCGAAAGTCAACGTTTAGGAACTTTACTCCGTATCTCTTTTCGGCGGAGAGGGCAGAGTCGACCATAAGCTCGAAATCCTGAAACTTGCTGTACAGGAGAGTGGACGTGAAGAGGTCAAACTTTCCCCTTTTTGCAACGCTTGCAGTCATGTCAAACCTTATTGAGTAACATATCCTGCACCTTACAGGTTTCTCCTCCCTGAACGCAACAAGCCTCAGCCAGTTCTCAGGTTCGTAGCTGTCCATGTAGATTACCTTTATACCTTCAATCTCCTCAAGCTTCCTTACCGCATCCAGCCTCTTCACGAACTCCGTGCACGGGTGGATGTTGGGGTTGTAGAAGAGGCCGAACACCTGATAGCCGTTTTCCTTGAGCCATTTGATCGGGTAGCATGCGCACGGAGCACAGCAGATGTGGAGGAGGAGCTTTTTACCCACCCTCAAGCTCCAGGTCAAGGTCGGTTTTAACCTGATTTTTCCCCGACCTCTTTGCAAGGTAGAGGGCTTTGTCGGCTATCTCAACGATGCTGGTCTCGTCAATCCCCTTCCTTGCCGTTGCAACGCCGATGCTGACGGTTACGGGTATCGCCTCATCGTTATGGATTACAGACATCTTCTCGATGTTCTTCCTCAGCCTTTCGGCAATCCTTATCGCCTGACCAAAGGTTGTTCCGGGAAGAAGGACGGCGAACTCTTCTCCTCCGTACCTTGCAACCACATCTCTTGCTCTCAAAGTGCTCCTTATCTCCCTTGCAATCTCCTTCAGAACCTTGTCTCCAGCCTGATGCCCGTATGTATCATTTACCTTCTTGAAGTCGTCGATATCTATCATGAGAAGGGAGAACGGGTAGTTCCTCTCCCTGAAGTCCCTTACCATGTCGGAGAGTGCCCTGTCAAAGCTTGCCCTGTTTGCAAGCTTTGTAAGGAAGTCGATGGATGCCCGCTCCTCAGCTTCCTTTAGCTCCTTCCTCAACCCTTCAATCTGTTTCTTCGATTCCTCAAGTTTCGCCTTCAGTGAGTCATTCTGCTCCCTTATCTCCTCAAGCTGTTCAACGATGTAGTTGAGCATCTTCCTCGT
>CAZIVU010000024.1:6467-8036 GCA_964542865.1 uncultured bacterium
ACGTAGTTTTCGGGAATTAGAGGGATGCTGTTCCTTACCATGAACTTTATCTCTTCCTTGGCTATTGAGGTTATCTCCTGAAGCTCCTCTGGCGATAGTTTCTTCTCTTTCTTAATTTTCTCAAGAATCCTGCACGTGATTTTGTCCATCTAATCCCCTTTCCATTCCATTTCTACCCCTGCCGCCTCAAGGAAGTTCTCAAACGGCAGGCTCAGCTTGCTCAACCTCAATTTTATCACTTTGACCTTCCACCTTTTCATAACCGCCGCTGCAACGCTTTCGAGCAGGTTCTCAACGTACTCAAACTCTCCCCTCGAGGCTTCCCTCACCGTTCTGTAAAGCTCCTCGTAGTCAACGAACCCTACCGATTCGACCTCCACATCCATTTTTGCGTCAACCCCTATGCTCCTCTCATCCCTGTAAACGCCGCAGTTAACGTGAACCTTTACACCCTTGAGGAAAACTTTAGTTCTCACCTGCAATCTTCTCAACCTCCTCTACAAGCCTGTCAACGGCCTCTGACGGTTTTAACTTCCCGATAACCTTCCCCTTAACGAACAGGAGGAAGAAGCTCTCGGCTCCTGCAATTCCCGCATCGGCAAGCATCGCCTCTCCGGGTCCGTTGACCGCACACCCCATAACTGCAACTTTAAGGGGTTTTGATATGTGCTCAAGCCTCTCCTCAACCTCTTCGGCAATTCCGAGAACGTCAACGCAGCACCTTCCGCACGTCGGGCAGGAGATTATCTCAACCCCCCTTCTCCTTATATCGAGCGCGCTGAGTATCCTGTAGGCTATCTTTACCTCTTTCTTCGGGTGGGTCGATAGTGATACCCTCAGCGTGTCCCCGATTCCCTCGTAGAGGAGAATGCTTATTCCCGATGATGACTTGACCGCTCCCGAAACGTAGGGTCCAGCCTCCGTTATCCCGATATGGATTGGGTAGTCACAGAGCTTCGAGAACAGCCTGTTTGAAAGCACGGTCGTTTTAACGTCAGAACCCTTCAGCGAGAATTTCATATCTGTAAATCCGTTATCCTCAAAGAACTTCATGTACTCAACAGCTGTTTCCGATAGCGCTTCAGGGACGGGTCCCCCGTACTTGTTAAGGACCTTCTTTGGAAGTGAACCTGCGTTTATCCCGATCCTTATCGGGATTTTCCTCTCCTTTGCAATCCCTATGATCTCCTTTACCTTCCAGCTGCTCCCTATGTTTCCCGGGTTTATCCTTATCCCGTCCGCCCCGTTCTCTATGGAGAGGATGGCGAGCCTGTGGTCAAAGTGGATGTCGGCAATCAGGGGTATCCCTATCCTTTTCTTGATTGCCGGGATGGCGTTTGCGGCTTCAACGCTCGGAACAGCCACCCTTACAATTTCACATCCGACCCTCTCAAGCTCCTTTATCTGGGCAACGGTTGCTTCCACGTCCTCCGTAAACGTGTTCGTCATGGACTGGACAGCTATGGGGTTGTCCCCTCCGACGGGGACGTTCCCGACGTGGATTGTCCTGCTCCTTCTCCTGTTTATCCACTCCATCGCAATCTCCACATCTGTTGTTTAAGTATAACC
>CAZIVU010000024.1:8136-12730 GCA_964542865.1 uncultured bacterium
TTGTTTAAGTATAACCCAAAGGTTAAATTGTCGGTATGGAGTTTAAGAGGGAAGTTGCACGCAGTTTTTCTATCGGTTCAAGGCTTTACGACAGGCTCTCTTTCGTTCAAAGGCTTGCCGGCGATAGGCTCCTTGAGGTTTTAAAGGGCATCGATTTTGAGAGGGCGGTTGACATAGGCTCTGGTTCGGGAAGGCTCGCTTCAAGGATAGGGGCGATAGGGATTGATATCTCGTTCAGGATGTGCAGGGTACAGCTTGAAAGGGGAGTTCCCTCCATCTGCGGCGATGCGGAGATTCTTCCCCTGAAGGATTCCTCGTTTGACCTTGCGGTCTCAAACTTCTCCCTTCAGTGGATGGAGCTTAACACGGTTTTTCAGGAGGTTGGGAGGGTTTTGAGGAAGGGAGGGTACTTTGCCTTTTCAATCCCTGTTCATGGAAGCCTCAGGGAGCTCTTCGGCGCCTGGAACAGGGTTTTCAGAAAACACTACGGAAGGGACGATAGGCTTTTCCGCTTCATGAGAAAGGCCGAGGTTTTGGAGGCTTTGGAGGGCTTTGAAGTGGCAAGTGTTGAGATGTTCAGCCGGACACTCTTCTTTAAGACGGCAAGGCAGGCTGTGAAGGCTGTTACCGGAATTGGTGCAAGGAATCCTTTCAGGAAGTTATCTATAACGAAGGGGTTTTACAGGGATTTTGAGGAGGAGTTCAGAACGGAAAGGGGGTTTCCCATAAGCTACAGTGTCCTGATAGCTCTGGTGAGGAAGAGCTGAGATAATTTATAATTACCGTATGGAAGGAGATTTCCTGATTGTAATCCCTGCGAGGCTGGGCTCGAAAAGGTTACCAAACAAGCCTCTTGTGAAGGTTGCCGGATTGCCCCTCATTGTTCACGTTTTCAGGGCTGCAAGGAGGATAACGGATAACATACTCGTTGCAACGGACAGCGAGGAGGTTGTTGAGATTATCACACTTGAGGGGGGAAAGGCGGTTCTTACGCCTTCAGACCTCCCGAGCGGGACGGACAGGATAGCCCACGCTGTAAAGGGTATGGATGTAAAGTTTATCGTGAACGTTCAGGGCGATGAGCCTTTTGTCAGCAGGAAACACGTTCTTCCCGTTGTGGAGAGCCTCAGAAAGGGGAATGCCTTCTCAACAGTTGCGGTTAGGATATGCGATGAGAAGGAGGTAAGTGACCCAAACGTTGTCAAGGTTGTTGTTGATGAGAACGGCTATGCTCTTTACTTTTCAAGGAGTCCTATCCCATACAGAAGGGAAGGAGAGGGATACTACCTGAAGCACGTTGGCATATACGGGTATACCAAGGATGCACTTTTGCGGTTTGTCTCCTGGGAGCAGGGAAAACTCGAGCAGATTGAGTGCCTTGAGCAGCTCAGGATTCTTGAGAAAGGGGAGAGGATATTTGTAAACATCGTCAGCGACTACTGTTTGGGCGTTGACACGGTTGAGGATTTAAGAAGAGTTGAGGAAATTTTGAGAGGTAAATCCTATGGTATCTAAGCTCATTTTTGTCACCGGAGGTGTTCTCTCGTCTATCGGGAAGGGGATTACAGCTTCATCGATAGGGACGCTCCTTGAGAGCAGGGGGTTAAAGGTAACGATTCAGAAGCTTGACCCCTACCTGAACGTTGATGCTGGAACGATGAACCCCTATCAGCACGGTGAGGTCTTCGTTACGGATGACGGGGCTGAAACCGACCTTGACCTCGGACACTACGAGAGGTTTACCCACAGCATAATGACGAGGCTCAACAACGTAACGTCAGGCCAGATATATCAGGAGGTTATAACGAAGGAGAGGAAGGGGGAGTTCTTAGGAGCCACCGTTCAGGTCATTCCCCACGTTACGGACACGATAAAGGAGAAGATAAAGCAGATAGCCTCTGGTGTTGATGTTGCAATCGTTGAGGTTGGAGGAACGGTTGGGGACATTGAAGGGCTTCCATTCCTTGAGGCTATAAGGCAGATAGGGATTGAGTTCGGTAAGGTTAACGTTGTCTACGTTCACGTTACCTACGTTCCTTTTGTGAAGTCTGCCGGAGAGCTTAAGACAAAACCGACACAGCACTCCGTAAAGGAGCTCAGGGCTATAGGTATTCAGCCGGACATAATCGTCTGCAGGTCTGAGAGGGCGCTAACCCGCAAAGTTCGGAGGAAGATATCCCTCTTCTGTAACGTGAAGGAGGAGGAGGTAATTGCAGCTAAGGATCTTTCAACCATCTACGAGGTTCCCATTGTCCTGAAGAGGGAGAAGATAGATGAGATTATACTTTCAAAGCTTCAGCTTCCTGCGGGCAAGGCTGATATATCGGATTGGGAGAGGATCGTTCAGAGGATAAAGAAGCCGTCCAGGGGTTCTGTAGGGATTGCTGTTGTTGGAAAGTACGTTGAGCTTCCTGACGCCTATAAGAGCATAGTGGAATCCTTTGTCCATGCCGGCGCCTACAACGATGTCAGGGTAAACGTTGAGTGGGTTGATGCTGAGCTTCTCGACAGGGAGGAACCTGACAGCTTTCTTTCTGGGGCTTCCGGTATCCTTGTTCCGGGAGGCTTCGGGGAAAGGGGAGTTGAGGGGAAGATTAAGGCAATCGGGTTTGCAAGGGAAAACGGCATTCCGTTTTTCGGTATATGTCTTGGTATGCAGTGTGCGGTCATCGAGTTTGCAAGGAACGTTGCAGGCATGAAAGACGCTCACAGCTCCGAGTTCAGCTCATCAACGCCCTACCCGGTTATTGACCTTATGGAGTCCCAGAGGGGAGTCAGCGTAAAGGGTGGGACAATGAGGCTTGGGGCTTACCCCTGTGTTCTACGCGAGGGAACGAGGAGTTTTGAGGCTTACGGCAGGAAGAGGATAAGCGAGAGGCACAGGCACAGGTATGAGTTCAACAACGCATTCCGGGAGGCTTTAGAGGAAAAGGGACTTGTGGTTGCAGGAACGTCCCCGGACGGGAGTCTCGTTGAGATTGTTGAGCTTAAAGACCATCCGTGGTTTGTCGGCGTTCAGTTTCACCCTGAGTTCAAGTCAAGGCCGTGGAACCCCCATCCCCTTTTCAGGGAATTTGTAAGGGCAGCTATGGAATATGGAAGTTAAAACCCTCAGTGCTAAGGAGCTGACAACGATAGGGATTGGGGGGAACTTCAGGGTTTACTTTCCCGAGAGCATCGGAGAGCTTTTAAACCTCGTTAAGGACGGAAATTTCTTCATTGTCGGAGGTGGAAGTAACCTCATCCTTCCCGACAGGCTTCCGGGGGATCTCAGGCTTGTAAGCCTTTCCCGCTTTAAAGGGGTAAAGATTGATGGCAGTCTCCTCTTCGCAGGTGCCGGTGAGAGTTTGAGGAGGGTAGTAGGTTTTCTTTTAGAAAGGAAGCTTTCCTCCATTGAGTTCCTGTCGGGCATCCCGAAGGCTACAATCGGGGGTGCCGTTGCACAGAATGCGGGGGCATTCGGGAGGTCAATGTCAGATGTTCTCTCCCTTGTAAGGTTTGTTGACCTGAGGAGCCTCTCGGTCTTGGAGATTGATAACTTTTCAGGTTTTTCCTATAGGTCTTCTCCCTTTCCCGATGAGGGAATCATCGTTGAGGTTGCGCTCAGGGTTGAGGAGCGGAACGGCATAAGGGAGCTTGTGAAAAGTTACGTAAGAAGGAGGATGGATAAACAGCCTCCCTTCTGGTTAAGAACTGCAGGTTCAACCTTTAAAAACCCTGAAGGGTTTTCAGCCGGTTACCTGCTTGATAGGGCGGGGTTAAAGGGTTTCAGGGTCGGTGACCTGAAGTTCTCCGAAAAGCACGCAAACTTCATGGTAAACACGGGTTCGGCAACGTTTTCACAGTTTGAGGAGCTTGTCGGGATTGCGAGGGAGAGGGTAAGGGAGATGTTTGGAGTTGAGCTGGAGCTTGAGGTGAAAACCATCGGTCATTTTAAGGTTTGAACTAAGGATTTGCATCAGATTTGCGCTCTGTTTATCAAGTTAGATTATAATAACTCTCACTCTCTTAAAGGGATTTCTATGAAAAAGGAGCTGATTGAAAAGGTACTGAATCAGGTTATCTACTGTCAGGACGGTTCCCCTTTCATCCCCCAGTATCCGGGAGGAGTTAACGTTTACAGGTGCACTTTCTGTAAAAGGTGCATCGACGTCTGCCCCTCAAACTGCTTCACCGTCAAGGAGATAGACGGGAGGAAGGTCGTTGATTTTTCCAACTGGCAAACGTGCATAGGTGATGGTATGTGCAAGATAGTCTGCCCGGAAGACGCGATAACCTGAGGGATAAACTGTTCTCCCCGTGAGGGAGCCAAAATCGATGAGAACGCCATCCTCAGCGATAAGGATGGCAACTATGCCTACCTCACCCTTGGGGGAATCCTCTACACTCCTAAATTCCTGAAATCCCTGAACAAGAATGCCTGCACGGACTGTGGAAGCTGTCTTGAGATATGTGAGACGAGGGGGATTGATGAGAACGGGAGGATAGCCATAGCCCTTCCGAACATTTGCAGCGGTTGCGGTCACTGCGTTAACGTCTGTGAGAGCAACGGGATTGAGGCTGAACCCATCCCGGTTGAGGAGATGAGAAGGAG
>CAZIVU010000025.1:0-12624 GCA_964542865.1 uncultured bacterium
AAAGGCGGCGCCCCGGCGCCGCCCCCTTCAAACCCTTTCAAGGACGATTTTCAGCTTATCAACCTTTTCGTCCGAGAACGTGTAGGACCTGAGGAACTCCTCAACGAACCGCTCCGGCTCTCCGCCGCTGTATATGACCTCCCCAATCGGTTCCCCCTTCTCGACGTAATCGCCAACCTTCTTGAAAAACCTCAGTCCGACGGAGTGGTCTATCCTCTCCCCGACCTTCCTCCTTCCGCCGCCCATCTCGATGATAAGGTAGCCGAGCCTCTCACCGTCTATCGATGAGATGTACCCGCTTCTCCTTGACTCAACGTAAACCCTCCTCTTTGAAATCTCGGGGTTCGGCGAACCGCCAAGGTACTCGATCCACGATGTAAACCTTGAGACGGCAGCACCCGAGAGCAGTATGTTTTCAGCTTCAACCTTCCCCTCATCAAAGCTTGCAGCTTCCGAAATCTCGCAGATAAGCCCCGCAAGTGAGGTTACCACCTCAAGGAGGTCGTTGGATATATCACCTGAAAGGGCGTTGAGGGCTTCAACAACCTCAATGCTGTTCCCGGCACTCCTCCCGAGGGGCTGGTCCATCGTCGTTATCAGGGCTGAACTCTGCTTCCCGTAAAGCCTTGAAACGTCAACGAGACCCCTTGCAAGCTCCCTCGCATCCTCCATCCCCTTCATGAAAGCCCCGCTCCCGACCTTAACGTCAAAGACTATGGCACCTGTGTTTATGGCAAGCTTCTTGCTAAGGATGCTTGAAACTATCAGGGGGATGCTCTCAACGGTTGAGGTTGCATCCCTCAGGGCGTATATCTTCCTGTCAGCCGGGGCAATCCTCTCCGTCTGTGCGGATATGGAGAAGCCAAACCTCCTCACAACCTCAGATATCTCCTCCGATGAGAGCTCAACCCTCATCCCCGTGCTCTCAAGCTTGTCTATCGTCCCCCCTGTGAACCCGAGAGCCCTACCCGCAAGGAGAGGAGCCTTGAAACCCATCTGTGAGAGGAGGGGAGCAAGAACGAGGCTTACCTTGTCCCCAACCCCTCCCGTGCTGTGCTTGTCAACGATGTTCCCCTCAACGTCAACCTTTACGACTTCCCCGCTTTTGAGCATGGCATCCGTCATGGAAAGCATCTCCTCCCCGTCCATGCCACGGAAGAAAACAGCCATGAGGAAAGCCGCCATCTGGTAATCGGGGATATCCCCCCTGACAAAACCATCCACGGAGAACCTTATCTCCCCGTCGGAGAGCTTTAAACCATCCCTCTTCTTCCTTATTATCTCCTTGAAAACCATCACACAACCGCAAAAAGCATCAGCTTTACAACGCCGTTAACGAGCGGAACGAGAATATACCTTAAAAGGGGCGTGAAGACTAAGAGGAGCAGTATTACCGAACCGTAGGGCTCAATCCTCCTCATGACGGGAAGCAGGTCCCTCGGCAGGAAGTACTCAAAGACCCTGTAGCCGTCAAGGGGAGGGATGGGCAGGAGGTTGAAAACGCCAAACGCAACGTTTATAAAGACCCCTATGTTAAGCATGTAGGCAAGCGGTTCCCCTATCCGGGGTGCCATCTGGGGAAAGTGGTTCAGCAGAACGAGGAAGAGGAACGCCGATGCAAAGTTGGAAAGGGGACCTGCAACGGCAACTAAAAGGTTTCCGAGCTTCATGCTAACCCTTCTGAAGTAGAGGGGGTTTATCATGACGGGCTTTGCCCATCCAAAGTGGACAACGAGGAGGGCGAGAAAGCCGATCAAATCTATGTGCGCAATGGGGTTTAGCGTAAGCCTCCCCTGAACCCTCGGCGTGGGGTCTCCAAGCTTCGTTGCGGCAAGGGCATGGGAAAACTCGTGAACGGTCAGAGCCCAGAGTATAGGGGGAAGGGATATGAAAAGCTCAGCTAAAAACCTCAACTTTCCTCCTTCTCGATAACCTCTCCTTCAGGCTCAACCTCTTCAAATATCTGACCCTGAAATTTATAGAAACTGCATGAGCTATCAAGCCAGCAATCTGGAGGGAGGCCGGCCTTCACGCAGACCTGAGAGAGGAACTGCCTCTCATCCCACCCGAACTCAACGGGAACCTGAGGGAGCAGAAGCCCGGCAGCCCATCCGCACCTGACGATGAGCCCATCCCTTCCAACCTTAATCCTTGATGGCAGCTCCTCCGGAGCCGCCTCTATGAGCTCCGGGGGTGTGAGGACGGTCACCTCAAACGTGACGCTCTCAAGCTCCCCGGGGGACATGGGGTAGAACCTCGGGTCCCTAACAGCCGCCGATATCGCAGACTCGATGAGCGCCTCAACTAAAGGTTTTATCGGTTCAGGATATCCTATGCACCCCCTGAGCTCCCCCGAAGGGTGCCTCCTTATGGTAACGAAGACCCCTCTCCTCTCAAAGAGGTGCTTCGGTGTCCCCTCAGGGGGAAGGGGAAGCTCCCCCCTGGTCAGGTACCTCTTCACAGCTTCCCTTGCGAGCCTTACGAGGAACCTTCCATCTTCCGGTGATAGCATTCCCTTCAATTTATCAACCTCAAGATGTCGTTGTAGAAGACGAGTATCATGAGCAGGCCGAGTATTGCCATTCCCGCCTGCTGAAACTTCTCCCTGAAGCTCGACGATATCGGCTTCCTCCTTACAACCTCAACGATGAAAAGGAGTATCAGCCCACCGTCTAAAACGGGAAGGGGAATGAGGTTGAAGTATCCAAGCTGGAGGCTTATAAACCCCATGAAGTAGATGAAGTTTGACAGCCCGGCGCTCGCCGCCTTCCCCGCAACCTGAGCGATCATTATGGGTCCCCCGAGGCTCTTTATTGAAGCCTTGAGCGTTATGAGCTTGTAGAGGAAGGAGAAGAAGAGCGAGCTCTGGGACAGGACCTCTTTAAATCCCGCCTTCAAGGAGCCGACGGGGGAGAACTTTACGAACGTCATATCAAGCTTGGGAACTATCCCCACCATGTACCTCCCATACCTCCTGTTGAAGCGGGGCTTTACCTTGATGGTTAGCTCCTTCCCTCCCCTCAAAACCTTGAAGGAGAGCTCTTTCCCTTTGCTGTCCCTTACGGTCTCAACGACCTCCTCCCAGTTTCCTATCTCCTTTCCGTCTATGGAGAGTATCACGTCCCCCTCTTTCAGCCCCGAAACCTCGGCAGGGGAACCCTTAACAACCCTCCCCACGAGGGGTTTTATTGCTGGAACGACATCAACCTTTCCAATCCCCGTCCTGCTGTCCCTTCCAACTTTCAGAGAAACCCTTACCCTCCTTCCCTTTCTCAGGACTTCAACCTCAACCTCCCTCCCCGGGTTAAGGGCAATAAGCCTGCTAAACTCCTTCCAGCTCTTTACTTTCCTGCCGTTCACAGAGAGTATGATATCCCCCCTTTTCAGGGGAAGATGACCGATAACCTCACCGACCTTTGCCCTCTCAAGCTGGTAGGAGGGAATGTACCTTCCCATGGAGAAGGAGGCAGCAAAGAGGAGAAAGGCAAGGAGCAGGTTCATCAGGGGACCGGCAGCAGCTATGAGTATCCTCTGCCACGGAGGCTTTGCGTAGAAATCCCGGGGGTCCTTAACGGGGACGTCCGGGTCCTCACCGGACATCTTAACGTACCCGCCGAGGGGGAAGAGGCTCAGTGCGTACTCCGTCTCACCAAACCTTCTCCTCAAAACCTTCGGGCCAAAGCCTACGGAGAACACCTCAACTTTAACGTCAAAGAGCTTTGCAGCGATGAAGTGTCCAACCTCGTGAACGGTTATCAGGACACCGAGGACGATGGCAAAGTAAAAGAGCGTGTGCATAAAACCTCCTGATCTAAATATAAACGGCAATCCTCCCTAAAACATCCCCCTTATTGAGGGAGCTGGACTTCAAAAGGTACTCAGCCTCGCAGAGGAGCTTTAACAGCTTCAGGAGTTCCTCAAGCCTTACACCCCTGAGCAGGTGGATGTACCTTTCAAGGACATCCTTCGGGAACTTCGCTCCCCTTCCGAGCTTCAGCGATATCAGCTTCCTGAGCTGGGTCTGGAAGGTTGAGACGATCTGGAGGGGGTCAAGCGTTGATAAGAGCTCCTCAACGGAGCGGAGGAAATCCCTCCTCTTCCCCTCAAGGAGCAGGTCTACGGCTCCAAAGGCGGACGGGGAGAGAAGCGAGAAAACGAGCTCCTCAACAGCCCTCCCATCTACCACGTCAGGGTATGAGAGGAGCTTATCCGTTTCAACCTTAAGCTCCTGAAGTCCTCCCGGCACGAGGGAGAGCAGAAGGGAGACAACTTCCCTCCCGGATACCTTCCCGGAGAGCTTCCTCTCAACGAGCCTTACCTTCTCAAAATCCTTCATTGGCTCCGACAGGAGAACGACGTCCATACCCTTCATGAGCTCGGGGAATATCCCCTTTGACAGGGAGCTCCTGTCCATGCCCCCCGCAACGAGAACAACCCTCTCACAGCCCCCGATAAAGCTCAAAAACCTTTCCCTTTCCCTCTTAGACCTGAGAACCCCGTTAAGCTTCTCAGCCCTCCTGATTACCGGGAAACCGCTCTGGAACAGCGATGGGGAGGAGCTCCTGTAAACCTCCTCCGGAAAGGATTCATCATCGGCGTAGAACGTTCTGACATTGAACTTCCTCCTCAGGAGCTCAACGAGCTGGTCTGAGAAGTAGGTCTCCTCACCGTAAACGAAGGCTCTGCCTATCTCTAACTTCCCCTCCTTTATCTCCCTCAGGGCCTGTCTCGTCTTAAGCCTTTTCAACCTTAACCAACCCTATCGACTTTGGTATGGTGGGGCAGGAGTGGATGCACTTCCCGCACCCCTTGCAGTTTTCCCCGTCAACAAACGGGTACTGAACGTCCTCAAGCCTCAACGCCTTCTCCATGTTGGGACAGGACCAGTAACAGGTCTGGCAGAATATATCCGAGTAGGCAACACACCTTTTCCTGTCAACCCTTGCAACGTACCTGAACCTCTTCAGGTTGTCAAAGCTGAGGGCTCCTGAGGGACACGCCTCAATGCAGGAGTAGCACTTCTCACAGTAGTTGTTCTCAAAGTTCATGAAAGGCGTATCTATGACGACCGGGTTCAACCCCCCAACTTTTTCAAGCACTCCCGTCTGACAGGCTTCAACGCACCTTCCGCACTTCTGGCAGGTGGAGAGGAAGGTATCCTCATCGGCGCTTCCCGGAGGCCTTACGAACTCAGCGTTCGGCTTTGAAACCTCAACGACAAACTCGGCGGTTGCCCTCTTGAGCGAATTTGCAATCTCCCTGAAGAAAGCCCTTCTTTTCATGGCAGAACTCCCCTCTTCAGCCTTCTCCTTACAAGGAAGAGGAGAAGGAGCGCTAAACCTGTTACGCTAAATATAGCGTTAAGGTTTGACCTGAGGAAACCCAGAATATGGGGACCGTAAAGGTAGAAAAGGGCTGCTTCCGTGAAGAACCTCGTCCCCCTCCCAATCAGGGAGAAGAGGAAAAGCCTGTAGATGCTCACGAACAGCACCCCGGCTGAAACCGTGAAGAGCTTGTAGGGAAGGGGGGTAAACCCTGCAAGGAGTATTATGATGCTCTCGTAAGACTGGTAGAGCCTGTGAACCCTGTCAACCCTCTCCTTCCCGAAAAACCTGACGGCAAGGGGTTTGCCTCCAAAGTAGCCGAGGTAGTATCCCCCAACTCCGCCGGCTGATGAGAAGAGCGTCGCAACTGCCGCGTAGAGGAATGCGCTCTCAGGCTCGGAGATGCAAAGGGCAATGAGGAGTATGTCGGGAGGAACCGGGAAGAATATGGCTTCAACGAAGCTGTTAATGGCAAGCCCGAAGACCCCGTACTTCAGGGCAAACTCCTGCCAGTAGTCAACGCTAAGAATTCCCATACTACCACCTGTAGTTCTCAAGCCTTGCAAGTGCCCTGTAATCCGTCATGTCAAGCTGAAGCGGTGTCACGGATATGTAGCCGTTGCTTACAGCCCAGTAGTCCGTCCCGGGTTCAGCCTCCCAGTTCGGCTCCTCCCCTCCTATCCAGTAGTAGCTCCTCCCCCACGGGTCCTTCCTCTCCTCAACCTTCTCGCTGTAAGCCTTCTTCCCCTGCCTCGTTACCTTTATCCCCTTCACCTTCTCCTTTGGAAGGTTGGGGATGTTAACGTTAAGGCAGCACTCCTCCGGAAGACCCTGCTCGTAAACCTTAAGACATATGTCCCTTGCAAACTCCCCCGCAGATTCCCACTCAAAATCGCTGAAGCTTGCAAGGGAGAAGGCGATGGATGGAACTCCGAGGAGAACCCCCTCAAGGGCTATGGATACAGTTCCCGAATAGGTTATATCCTCCCCGAGGTTCGGGCCCCTGTTTATCCCCCCGACGATGAGGTCGGGTTTCTCTCCCTTCAGTATCGCATGGTAGCCGATGTAGACGCAGCTCGTAGGGGTGCCGTCAACCGCATACCACCCATCCCTTATCCTCTCACACCTTAATGGTCTGTGAAGCGTCAAAGCCCTTCCAACGGCGCTCCTCTCCCTGTCCGGCGCAACGACTACTACCTCTGAAACCTCGCTGAGCTTCTCGTAGAGAACCTTCAGCCCTTCCGACCTTATCCCATCATCGTTTGAAAGCAGAACCTTCATAGACTACCCTTTTGAAACCTTGAACTTCCTGAACTTCTCCCTCTTCACCCTCTTCACGTTGAGAACGCCCTTCACCGACCTTATTGAGGAGATGACCTTCTCAAGCTGAGCAGTATCCTTTACCTGAACGGTAAAGTCAAGTATCGCCTTCCCCGAAACCGTCCTCGTAACGGCTCCCGTTATGTTCGTCTTTGCATCGGCAATCCTCGATGAAACCTCGGCAAGCATACCAGGTCTGTCCTCTATGAAAACCCTTATCTTCGCCTCGTAGAGGGTGTTCGACGGGACGAACCTGACGGGGACGACCTTCCCGGGAGCGCTGTTCAAAACCTGCTGCGCAACGAAGCAGTCCTTCGTGTGGATGGCTATCCCCTTCCCCGTGTTGACAACGCCCACAACCTCATCACCGGGGATGGGGTGGCAGCACTTGCCAACCGTTATGAGCATGTTATCTATGCCGTCAACCAAAATCCCCTCAACCTTTGAAGAGCCTGCCCTTCTCCTCTTCCTCCTCTCCTTAAGGGGTATGCCCAAAAGCCTCCTTGCAAACCTGTCGGTGTCAAGCTTTCCGAAACCTATATCGGTCAGGGCTGAATCGAAGGATGAGTAACCGAAAGCCTTGAGAGTCTCCCTCTTCCTCTCATCATCTATCCCCTTAAGGCTCCTGTCGGAAAGCTTCCTGATGCTCCTGTCAAGGAGGCTCTCTCCGAGCTCCTTCGCCTTCCGGTTCTCCTCCCTCTTTATGAAGTTCCTGATGGAGCTCCTCGCCCTTGAGGTCTTCACAAACTTAAGCCAGTCCCTGCTCGGCTTTTCAACGTTGCTCGTTATAATCTCAACCCTGTCACCGCTCTTGAGTACGTGGTCAAGGGGAACAAGCTTTCCGTTAACCTTTGCTCCGACACACCTGTGGCCAACGCTCGTGTGGATAGAGTATGCAAAGTCAACGGGCGTGGCACCCACGGGGAGCGTCTTCAGGTCTCCCTTCGGGGTAAAAACGTAGATATCCTCCTCGTAGAGGTCTCCCTTGACGTTCTCAATGAACTCATCGGGCGCCTTCTCCTCCTTAACCCACTCAAGGAGGTTCCTTAGCCAGATAAACCTCTTCCTCTCCTCATCCGTGAGCCTTCCTCCCCCCTCCTTGTACTTCCAGTGAGCGGCGACCCCCATCTCGGCGACGTGGTGCATCTCCCACGTCCTTATCTGAAACTCTATGAACTGCCCCTTAGGACCGACAACCGTTGTGTGAAGGGACTGGTAAAGGTTCGGCTTCGGAACGGCTATGTAGTCCTTAAACCTTCCCGGAACGGGCCTCCAGAGGCTGTGGATTATCCCGGCTATAACGTAGCAGTTCGGCACCGTGCTCGTGATTATCCTTATGCCGGCAACGTCGTAAACCTCTTCAAACGGGATTCCCCTGTTGACCATCTTCCTGTATATCCCGTAGATGTGCTTGAACCTCCACGTTATCTTCCCCTCTATACCGCTCTCGGAGAGCTTGCCCCTCACAGTCTCTATTATGCTCTCAAGGTAGGAGCCGATTATCCTCCTCTTCTCCTCAACCTTTGAAACTATCTCCCCGTAAATCTCAGGCTCGAGGAACTTGAGGGAAAGGTCCTCAAGCTCGTTCTTCAAAGGGTATATACCGAGCCTGTTGGCAAGGGGGGCGTATATGGAAAGGGTCTCGGTCGCTATCCTCCTCTGGCTTTCGGGGTCAACGTTCTCAAGGGTTCTCATGTTGTGAAGCCTGTCGGCAAGCTTCAGTATGAGGACCCTTATATCCTCGGACAGCGATATGAGCATCCTCCTGAAGCTCTCAGCGTTCCTCTCCTCCTTGCTTGAGAACCTGTACCCCTCGAGCTTTGTGACGCCGGAGACCAGAAAGGCAACCTCCTTCCCGAACTCCCTCTCTATCTCCTCAACCGTTGCATCCGTATCCTCAACGACGTCGTGGAGCAAGCCCGCAACTATGGTCGGAACATCCATCTTAAGCTCAGCAAGTATGTAAGCAACCTCTGCGGGGTGGGAAAAGTAAGGTTCTCCGGACTTCCTGAACTGCCCCCTGTGCTTCTCCTCCGCATACCTGTACGCCTTCTCTATCATCGACCTGCTGAAGTTTTTCCTGTACTCCTCAACTTTTCCTATAATCTCACTGCAGCTTCTCATTCAGACCTCACGTTGCCAACAGTTAAATTATTTCAATAATTTCAATGTGTAAATGGGAGCCATGGAGAGACTGCCGATCGGGATATTTGACTCAGGCGTTGGAGGTTTAACCGTCCTCAAGTCGATGAGGAAGCTCCTCCCCGGCGAGGACTTCATCTACTTCGGGGACACGGCAAGGGTCCCCTACGGAACGAAGTCCGAAAGGACGATAATAAGGTACAGCCTTGAAAACGCAAGGTTCCTGAAGGGTATCGGGATAAAAGCCCTTGTCGTTGCCTGCAACACCTCAAGCGCCTATGCCATAGATATACTGAAGGAGGAGCTTGAGGTTCCCGTCATAGGCGTCATAAAGCCCGGTGCATCCGCCGCCGTAAGGTCAACGAAGTCGGGAAGCATAGGGGTTATAGGGACAAACGCAACGATAAAGAGCAGGGCTTACACCAAGGAGATACTCGCACTAAACCCGTTTGCAAGGGTTGTAGGAAGGGCATGTCCCCTACTCGTCCCGATCATTGAGGAGGGGTTGCTTAACGATGAGGTTACAAGGATCGTGATAAGGAGGTACCTTGACGAGCTCGTTAAGGAGGTTGATACCGTTGTCCTCGGCTGCACCCACTACCCGCTTATAAAGGACACGCTGAAGGAGATTTACACGGATATCAACTTCGTTGACTCAGCAGATGAGACGGCAAAGGCGGTCAGGGAAGCCATAGGCAGCAAGAGGGAGAGGGAGGGGAAGGTAAGGATACTCGTAAGCGACAGGACCGAGAGGTTTGAGAGGATAGCAAGGATGATACTTGAGGACGAGATCGAGGTAGAGGAGGTAGCCGTTGATAAGGAGTGACGGGAGAAGGTGCGACGAGCTCAGGAACATAGAAATAAAGGTTGACTACATAAAGCATGCCGAGGGTTCATGCCTGATAGAGTTCGGGAACACAAGGGTTATATGCACTGCATCCGTTGAGGAGAAGGTTCCCCCATTCCTCCAGAAGAGTGGTCAGGGGTGGATAACTGCGGAGTACTCCATGCTCCCGAGAGCAACCAAGACAAGAACGGTCAGGGAATCCTCAAGGGGAAGGTTAACGGGGAGGACTCAGGAGATCCAGAGACTCATAGGCAGGTCGCTCCGCTCCTGCGTTGACCTGAAGATGCTGGGAGAGAGGACGGTGTGGATAGACTGCGACGTTATACAGGCAGATGGGGGGACGAGAACTGCATCGATAACGGGGGCTTTTGTCGCCCTCTACCTTGCACTCAGGAGGATCGGATACCTTGAGTGCATAAAGTCGTTCCTTGCGGCTGTCAGCGTCGGCGTGGTTGACGGGAATATCTGCCTCGACCTTAACTACGAGGAGGACTCAAGGGCTGAGGTTGATATGAACGTTGTCATGAACGAGAGGGGAGAGTTTGCAGAGATTCAGGGAACGGGGGAATCCGGAACGTTCTCAAAGGAGATGCTCCTTTCAATGATAGAGCTCTCGGAAAAGGGGATAAGGGAGATAATCCAGATTCAGAAAAGGACGCTGGAGGTATATTGAGACTTGTAATCGCCTCAAGGAACAGGGGAAAGGTAAAGGAGTTCAGGCTCAAACTGGGGGAAGCCGGTATCGAGCTCCTCTCCCTTGACGACTTTGAAAACGTACCAGAGGTTGAGGAAACCGGAGGAACCTTCCTTGAGAACGCATACGTAAAGGCGAGGGAGTACTCAAAAGCACTGGGGCTTCCCGTCATATCAGACGACTCAGGGCTTGAGGTTGACGCCCTTGGAGGGCTTCCGGGAGTTATGTCATCAAGGTTTGCCGGAGAGGGTGCATCGGACGAGGAGAACGTTGAAAAGCTCATAGAGGAGCTGAAGAGAAGGGGGCTCAGCGAGTCAAGGGCAAGGTTCAGGTGCTTCATCTTCCTCTCATTCCCCGAAGGGTACGGGCTGTGGAGCGAGGGAACCCTTGAGGGCAAGGTTATAACCGAGAGAAGGGGAAGTGGGGGCTTCGGGTACGACCCCATCTTCATCCCCGAGGGTGAGGAGAGGACGGTCTCACAGATGGGGTTGGACGAGAAGAACAGGATAAGCCACAGGGCAAGGGCAATCGAGAAGATTATGAAGCTCCTGAGGGGGATGAGTTGGTAAACCTGAAGCTTTTAATCCACTCAGCCATAGAGCTTTTAACCTGCCTGATAGTGGCGGGTGCCGTTGCAAGCTGGCTTCCAAGAAACGGCATCACCGATAGCCTGATGGAGTTTACCGACCGGTTGCTAAAGCCGATAAGGAGACTTGTAAAGCCGTTCGGGAGCGTGGATATCAGCCCCATCGTTGCTATAATCATCCTTCAGGTTGCCGACTACATCGTGAGGAGACTGTAATGGAAAGGGAGTTGAAGCCAAAGGATATAAGGAACAAGGAGTTCGGGAGAAAGCTATTCGGGTACAACCCCGATGAGGTCGATGCATTTCTCATAGAGGTTTCAAACGAGTTTCAGAAACTGCTAAAGAGGATTGAGGAGCTCAAGAGGTCAAAGGCTGAGGAGAAGGTGGAGTCCATAGTTGAAGAGGCAAAGAGAAGGGTAGAGCAGATAATACAGAGGTCAAAGGAGGAGAAGGAGGAGCTGAACAGGGAGAAGGAGAGAATAGAGAACGAAATAGGCCGACTCAAGCTCATACAGAAGAGGATGGCGGACAGGTTGAGGCTTGCGATGATAGATATGACAAAGATATTTGAGGAGCTGAAAGAGGGTGAAAAGAGTGAGGATACAGGTAAAGGTGGTTCCAAAGTCGTCAAGAAGGAAGGTTGAGTGGAAGGATGGGGTGCTCAAGGTTTGGGTAAACGCTGCCCCCGAAGGCGGAAAGGCAAACAGGGCGGTTATTGAGCTCCTCTCAAAGCTCCTTAAAGTTCCAAAGTCAAGCTTTTCCATTATCTCGGGTGAAACCTCAAGGAGAAAGGTCATCCAGATTAACGGCGTTGATGAGGACTACATCAACGAAAAATTGAGGAAAACAGGAGGTAATTTGAAAGGTGTATAAATTGTCCGAAGCGGAGGACGTATGGTAGATGGAGCCGTTGAGGAGCTGAAGAGAATTTCAAAGAAACACGGCTTTAAGGTAACGCCCCAGAGGATAGCGATCCTGAAGGAGGTGCTGTCAAGGAGGGATCACCCCAGCGCGGAGGATATATACCACTCCCTGAAAAGCAAAATTCCCGGAGTCTCCTTGACTACTGTCTACAGAACCCTCTCATACCTTGAGGAGTTCGGATTTATCCACAGGGTTCCAACCCTTACAGATAAGGTCAGGTATGAGACGCGCCCCGTTCCCCACAGCCACTTCATCTGCACGAACTGCGGGAGCATTTACGACCTTGATGATGTCCCGCAGTTGGACATTGGGCAGTTAAGGAGTAAGGGGATGGAGCCTTCAGGTTGCACCATCGTCTGCTTCGGCATCTGCAGGACCTGCAGGGAAGGGAGATGATCAAGTACAGGCTCTTCATGGATCCGGTTTACGATGAGTTCATCATGGTTGAGAGGGACAGTCCATTCAGCAGGGTTATCGACTCATCTCTCATGCAGAGGCTGAGGTACATAAGGCAACTTGGACCGTGCTACTACGTGTATCCGGGGGCTGAACATACAAGGTTTCAGCACTCGCTCGGGGTTTTCTGGCTTGCAAAGAAATCCCTCTCCTTTCTTGAGGAGAAGGGTTTTGAGGTTGATGAGGAGCTCAAGGAGAACATCTTCATGGCTGCGCTGACCCACGACCTTGGCCATTCCCCTTTCTCCCATGCGCTTGAGGGGACAATACTCCCCCTTTCCCATGAGGAGATGTCCGTTAAGGCGGTTGAGGTTTTGGAGAGCAGGGGGCT
>CAZIVU010000026.1:0-12598 GCA_964542865.1 uncultured bacterium
CAGTTGAGGCACCTGAGGCATGCCGGCGAGTTGGGGTCTTCATATATGGGGTAGTCAACGGGGCAGGATTTCCTGCAGAGGTTGCACTCTATGCAGTCCTCCCTTTCAACCTTGAAGTCAACGATGCTGAGCTTGTTGAACAGCGAGAAGAGGGCACCGAGGGGGCAGACATACCTGCAGAAGGGTCTCTTGACGACTGCCGAGCCGTAGAGGAAAAGTGATAGAAGGGAGAGCTTGAAGAGGAAGAACGTTCCTGCCATGTTCGTTATCATGGAGTTGAACCCGACCCATAGTATTCCAGCCTCAAGCGTTCCCGTGGGACAGACCATGCAGAAGTAGTGCTCCTTGAAGAGGAACGGAAGTACTATCACGAGGAAAATCAGGAAGGCGTACTTGAGGTATACAAGAGGTCTTGGAAGCTCAAACTTCACCGTTGGAAGCCTGTAGATGAGGTCCTGAAGGAGCCCGAAGGGGCAAGCCCACCCGCATATCCACCTTCCGAACGATGATGCAGCGGCGGCTATTATCCCGAGGGTTATCAGCGGGATCTTTGTTATTACCATGAAGTGTGAGAGCGTTCCTATCGGGCAGGAGTATAGGGATGCCGGACAGGCGTAGCAGTTCATTATGGGGAGGGGGATGGACTTGAGCCTTCCCGTGTAGAGCTTCATCGTTATGAGGTTGAAGAGGGGCATGTTTGCGAGGAAGGCTGTTAAAGCCTGATAAACTCTCCTGTTCTTTATGAACGGTATCTTCAGCATCACTTAATCCCTATGCAGGTCAGGCAGAGTATCTTCCCGTTGTTGTATATCGCCCTCCACTCCCCCCTTGAGAAGCCGAAGGCTATCGATAGCAGCGATATGAGGAGAACTGCAAGGGCGACCTTCTTCCTCAATCAGCCAACCTCCTCGATAATCCTGTCAGCGATTTTAGAGAGTGCCTTTGCTGAACCCGATTCGGGGTGGGATATGACAACGGGTTTTCCGATGTCTCCAGATTCGACAACTGCCGGCTCTATGGGAACCCTGCCAAGGAACGGAATTCCGAGCTCCTCTGCGGCTTTCTCACCTCCTCCCCTCTTGAAGAGCTCAATCTCCTTGCCGCAGTGGGGACAGATGAGCCCGCTCATGTTCTCTACAATTCCGATGACGGGAACGTTCATCATCTTTGCGAAGCTTATGGACTTTTTCGTGTCAAGGAGTGCAACCTCCTGAGGTGTTGTTATGACAACGAATCCGTCAAAGGGTTTTATGAGCTGTGCTATGCTGAGTGCTTCATCGCCCGTTCCGGGTGGAAGGTCAACGATGAGGAAGTCAAGCTCTCCCCAGTCTATCTCTGCAAGGAACTGCTTTATAGCCTGATGCTTCAGCGGTCCTCTCCAGATGACCGGCTGGTCGGGGTTCTCGAGCATGAAGGCTATTGAGACAACCTTAAGGTTTGGGATGTCCGGAGGGGAAAAGGGTTTAATCGTTTCGGTTTCGGGGTCTGCGTAGAGCCTCTCCCCTTCGGCTCCGAGCATCTTTGCAACGTTCGGACCGTGAAGGTCTGCATCAAGGAGGCCAACCCTGTATCCCCTCTTTGCAAGCTCTGCGGCTATGTTTGCCGAGAGGGTTGTCTTCCCAACTCCGCCCTTTCCGCTCAGGATTGCTATTTTGTGCTTTATCTTTGAAAGGTTGCACGTAAGCTTCACGTCAAGGGGGTCGGTTGCCGTTGAGCACTTATCCCTCAAGCTGCACCCTTCACACTTTTTCTCAAGCTCTGCCATATCACCTCCATTAGCAATACCTAATATTAGCTTAAATATATTCCGGATCCGGCTGTTTGAAACTTTTCAGGAGAGGTGCTTCTTTACGATTGCCAGAAAGTCGCTGTAGATGGTTTTTGAGGCGCCTATTACGTTCCCCGTTTTAAGGTATCCATCTTTCCCTGAGAAGTCGCTGACGATTCCTCCCGCCTCCTCAACGAGGAGTGAGCCGGCTGCTATGTCCCAAGGGTGAAGGTGCATCTCCCAGAAACCGTCAAACACCCCCTTTGCGGTGAAGGCAAGGTCAAGGGCGGCAGAGCCGCACCTCCTTATCCCGGCGACCCTGTTGAAAACATCCCTGAAGCAGGCAAGGTACCTGTCAAGAAGCTCCTTCCCCCTGAAGGGGAAGCCCGTTGCTATCAAAGCGCTCTCAATCCCCTTGTCGCTCACCTTTATCCTCTTCCCATTGCAGTATGCTCCGCTTCCCCTCTCCGCCGTGAAAGTCTCGTTGAGGAGGGGAGCATCTATCACCGCCGCAACCATCTCTCCCCTGTACTCAACAGCGATGGACACGCAGAATACCGGGAGGCCGTGTATGAAGTTCTTTGTCCCGTCAAGTGGGTCAACGAACCACCTCCACTCGTTCCCCCCGTGAAGCCCGCTCTCCTCGGCAACTATCGAGTGGTCGGGGAATGATTCCTTTATCGTGCGGACTATTGCGCGCTCAGATTCAAGGTCTGCCTCCGTGACGTAGTCGTTCTTTGCCTTAAGCTCAATCTCCGAGCTTTTCAGCCTGTTGAAGTAGCCCTCAAGGATTTTTGATGCCTCCTTTGATGCCTTCAGCGCCGTTTCAAGGATTTTTTCCATGAAAACCCCTTCCTGATATAATACGCTGCAATTATACTGCATCCCCGGAGGGAGAATGTTGAAGCTCTTTTTGGCTCTTCTATCCATCCTCCTTCTCTCCCCCTCATTCGGGGCAACGATACTCATAAACGGCGTTCCCGTTAAGAACCTTTACGTTGACTCCGAAGGGAGGCTTTACCTCACTCCCGGCCCGGGAAGGAAGCCCGTTAAGATAGAGATACCCCAATCGGGAACTCCGGTTGCCTCAAAGAGCAGGAAGCTGAAGGTTGGGGGAACGGCTTATATCCACCTTGATGCCGACCTTGGAGGGGGAGACCACAGGAGTGCCTTCAGGCTCACGAGGAACTACGTTGAGCTGAGGGGATACTTCAACGAGAAGGACTACTTCAGGACAACGGTTGATGTTAAGCAGGAGCAGGGCTCAAACGGGAACATGGATGGCTCCTACGTTGTAAGGCTCAAGTATGCTTACGTCTACCTCCACGATGTCCTTCCCCATACGGGGGTTGAGATAGGCCTCTCGCACAGGCCGTGGATAGACTGGGAGGAACACCACGGATGGCTCCACAGGGACGTTGAGGAGACGCTTATCGAGAACCACAGCGGGGCAGGTCTCATAAACTCGGCGGACTTTGGCATCAACTTCAGGGGAAATTACAGGGCGGCATCGTGGGAGTTCGGGGTTTTCAACGGTGAGGGATACCACGCAACCGAAAGCAGCAGGCACTTTGGAAAGTCGGTTGAGGGAAGGCTTTCTCTCAACGTCTTTAGGGGCTTTACCCTTTCAGCCCACACTGTCCACTCATTTGACCACGGGGGAAAGGGGATGGACAGGCACATCTACCAGCTCCACGCCGTCTACAACACCCCCTACTTCCTCGTTGCCGCCCAGTACCTGTGGGACAGGGATGACTTCAAAGGCTCAAGGGACGTGAACAGGAAGGGCTACTCGCTGAACGGGGATTTAAAGCTCAAGCCGTTTACAGGTTATCCCTTCGGACTTCTTGCAAGGTTTGACCGCTGGGATACCGATGATGATAAACCGGACAGCGTAAGGAGGCACTTCGTTTACGGTGCGTTTTACAGGTTCAGCCCGTTCATCAGGTTCTCGCTCGTTCACGACAGGGTTATTGCCGAGGACAATGCCGGGGACGATTCAAGCACGCTTATGAGCGTAATGCAGGTTAACTGGTAAAATTTTGGTGGAGGTAAGGATGAGGAGAGCGCTTCTGATCGGGATGGCGTTTCTTGTTTCAACCTTTGCTGCCGGCTGCGGCAAAAAGGCTGAGAAGAAGGCGGGGAAGGTATCTTTGAGCGGTGCGGGCGCAACGTTTCCCTACCCCGTTTACGTTAACTGGGCTAAGGACTATGAGAGGGCAACGGGGGTAAGGGTAAACTATCAGGGCATCGGCTCCGGAGGGGGAATCAAGCAGGTTACCGACAGGGTCGTTGACTTCGGCGGGACGGATAAGATGCTTTCACCCCAAGAGCTTGAGAAGAGGAGGCTCTACCAGTTTCCCGCCCTCATCGGCTCCATAGTGGTGGTTTACAACCTTGAGGGAGTTGGGGATGGAAGGCTGAGGCTTTCAAACAGGGCTGCCTGTGATGTCTTCATGGGAAAGGTTAAGTTCTGGGATGACCCTGAGATAAAGGCTGACAACCCGAATCTGAATCTCCCCCACAGGGGAATAACCGTTGTTCACAGGGCTGAGGGTTCCGGAACGACGTGGAACTTTACCTACTGGCTCTCAAAGGTCTGCCCGGATTGGGAAAAGAGCGTTGGCTACGGAAAGGCTGTTCAGTGGCCTGCCGGTATAGGGGCAAAGGGGAATGCCGGGGTTACAAACTACGTTAAGCAGACGCCCGGCTCCATCGGCTATGTTGAGTACGCCTACAAGGTTCAGAACAACCTCAAGGCTGCCGTTCTGAAGACGAAGGGCGGAAGCTGGGTATCCCCGGACAGGGAGAGCTTCAAGGCTGCAGCATCAAGGGCAAGCTGGAAGGCGGATAACCACTTCTACCTTGAGGGGAACCTCATACTTCAGGATGGAGAGAAGAGCTGGCCATTAACGGCTGCAACGATGATACTCCTTCCGAAGGAGAGGAAGGAGAGGAACAGAAAGGTTATTGACTTCTTTGACTGGGCTTTCAGGAACGGGGATGCAACGGCTGAGAAGTTGGGCTACATCCCGCTCCCCGAAAGCGTTAAGGCTCAGGTGAGGAGCTACTGGAAAACGGTTGTCCTGAAGTGAGTTAGAGGTTAAACCCTTTCTCCCCGTGGACTGCGGAGTCGAGTCCCTCCTCCTCCGTGTCCCCGTCAACCCTTGCCCCTCCGGTGAGGGCTGCCGAGATGCCGTAAACAATTGCGGTTACGACGGCAGAGTAGATAACGGTAAGGACGACAGCCTTTACCTGAATCCAGAGCTGGATGAGGTTTCCCTCAAGAACTCCGGCAGTTCCCCCCACAGCCTTAACCGCAAATATGCCCGTTGCTATGGCTCCCCATATGCCGTTTAAACCGTGAACCCCGAAGGCATCGAGGGAGTCATCGTAGCCGAACCTCCTCTTGATGACGAAGACGCCGAGCCACCCGAGAACGCCGGCGGATAGGCCGATGATGATCGCCCCGAAAACGTCAACAAAGCCGGCAGCCGGGGTTATCGCAACAAGGCCTGCAACCGCTCCCGATGCCGCTCCGAGGAGTGTCGGTTTCTTCAGGATCACCCATTCCGTGAGCATCCAGGATATTGCAGCCGTTGAAGCGGCAACGTTTGTTATGAGAAGGGCGAAGGAGGCCGAACCGTTTGCGGCAAGCGCCGAACCGGCGTTGAACCCGAACCACCCGAACCAAAGGAGCGCCGAACCTAAAACGGTCAGAACGATGGAGGATGGAAAGATGGGCCTCTTCCCGTAGTCCTTCCTCCTTCCCAGCAGGAGAGCCATAACAAGCCCCGCTATGCCCGCATTTATGTGGACAACGGTTCCCCCTGCAAAGTCGAGTGCTCCGTCCTTCCCGAGGAAACCTCCTCCCCATACCCAGTGGGCAACCGGAGCGTAGGCAAGGGTTAGCCAGAGCACCGAGAAGATGAGCCACGTTGAGAACTTCAACCTCTCAACGACCGAGCCGCTTGCAAGGGCAACCGTTATAGCTGCAAACGTTCCCTGAAATGCCACGAAGAGGAACTCCGGGATCGTTCCGCTGAGCGTGTCGGGGGTGATTCCCCTGAGGAGGAGCCTGTTCAAGCCGCCGATGAAACCGCCGATGTCGTGTCCAAACGAGAGCGTGTACCCCCAGAGAACCCAGACAACGGATGCCGTGCAGTAGGCGAGAAACGTCATGCCGATGGTGTTGAGGATGTTCTTGCTCCTTGTCATACCGCCGTAGAAGAGGGCAAGCCCTGCCGGTATCATGAGCATAACGAGGGCGGTTGATATCAGCATCCACGCTGTATCGCCGCTGTTGAGCTTCTCACCGGCAAGCGCGCTCACCGGGCTGAGCAGCAGGGAAGCTGATATGAGAAACCTCCTCATGCGAACCTCCTCTTCAGACGTTGGCGGAATTATAGAAATTTTTGAGAACTACTTGCAGTTTTTTATGCAGAATTTGTGGGGGATGAGAGTTCCGCCGCAGGAGGTAAAGCACCTGTTGTAATCTTCACGGCACCCGCAGGAGCTGTCGCACGAGCTTTTGATTTCGTTAAAGAGCGATGAAAACTCGGGCTTTTTCGGTTTCCTTGGCGGGGAAGGCTTTCCCCTTTCCATTTTCCGGAGAGCTTCCTCAAGCTCCTCCTTTCTCTCGCATGCGTAGCGGTCGTTGGACTGCCTGCAGGCAGTTTTGAAGTAAGCGTAATCCCTTTCAAGCTCTGCGTAGCTGCTGTTCCACTCTGAAAGTGCTCTCTCGTAATCCCCGTAGGCTTCCCTGTAGCTTGAAAGCTCCTTCCTGTAGGTTTTCACCTCCTCCCTGTAGATGGAGAGCGCCTTTTCCCTTGACCTCTCAATGCACTTCCGGTAGCTGTCCGCACAGGAGGACCTGCACCTTTCATAGTTTTCCTGACACCTTTTGAGGCAGCCGTTTCCCCCTTTTGGAGGGATGTAGCTGTAGCTTACAGCGAACTCGGGACCTCCGCACGATGAGAGGAGAAGGAGGGAAATTAGGAACTTCCTCACTCTAACTCCATCTCCTCCTTGAGCGTTTCGGCAAGCTCTTCAGCCCACTTCCTTATCTTCTTCTCCCTCTCCTCCCTCTCCTCAGACTCATCAACCTTTAAAGGCGGCATGATTATCTCGGCACCGCACCTTATAAGGTCATCCTCGATTATGTCAACGGCTCTGCAGAAGTGGTCCGGGTAGCCTATCCTGTCGCCGGGACCGAATGCGGCTGCAAACTTTCCGGCAAGGTTGAGCTTCCGCAGCTCGGGTTCAAAGACCTTCATATCCCTCTGGAGTTCCCCCAAACCCCACGTGGATGAGCCGATGAGGATGAGGTCGTAGTTCAGGATATCCTCAGGTTCCCCAAGCTCTGTAACGTCCTTCAGCGTTACCTCTATCCCGTTTTCCCTCAGCACGTCCGCAATGATCTCCGATACCCACTCGGTTTCGCCGGAGCTGCTTCCGTAGACCACTATCGCCTTTGCCATAAGCCCTCCTCCAGTTTACCTAACGTTAAATTAGGGCAAATCTCTGCGGCTGGCAAAGTTTCAGTTGAGGAGCTCATTCGCTTTGAAGCTGAGAGCTTCAACCACGTGCCTCTCCCCGATCCTCTCCGAGCCGTCAAGGTCGGCTATCGTCCTTGCAAGCTTGAGAACCCTGTTGAACGACCGTGCTGAGAGGGAGTAAACCCTTGAAGCCCTCTCAAGGAGCTCCTCGGCTCTGTTCTCCATCCGGCAGAACCTCTTTATCTCCCTTCTTCCCATCTGCCCGTTGAACCTGACCTTTCCGTGTTCCCTGAACCTCTTCACCTGTAAAGCATAAGCCCTGTTAACCCTTTCCCTGATAGCTTTTGAGCTTTCACCTCCGCTTTTCCTTAGCTCTTCAGGCTTTACCGCAGGAACGGGGATAACGATATCTATCCTGTCAAGGAGCGGTCCGGAGATCTTTGACCTGTACCTCCTTATCTGGGAGGGTGAACAGCTGCACCCGTGGCTGCTGTCCTCAAACCCGTAGAAACCGCAGGGGCAGGGGTTCATGGAGGCTATCAGGGTAAAGCTTGCGGGAAAGGTGAAAGAGCCGGATGCCCTTGAGATGGACACAACGCCGTCCTCAAGGGGTTGCCTTAAAGCCTCGAGCGCCGACCTCTTGAACTCCGGAAGCTCGTCAAGGAAGAGAACGCCGTTGTGGGCAAGGCTAACCTCTCCGGGCTTTATTGAGCTTCCACCTCCTATGAGGGCAACGTCGGACGTTGTATGGTGGGGTGAACGGAATACCCTCTTCCTTATGACGTCCCCCTTTAAGGTTCCGGCTGCGCTGTGGATCATGGTTGTCTCTATCATCTCCTCCTCGCTCATGGGAGGGAGGATTGTAGGGAACCTCCTTGCGAGCATCGTTTTCCCGGAGCCGGGAGGACCGACCATAAGGACGTTGTGCCTTCCCGCTGCTGCGATCTCGAGCGCTCTCTTTGCCTGATACTGCCCGGATATATCGGACATGTCAACCTCAAAGTCCTCCTCCGCCAGTTGAGCCTTTCCGTTGAATGGGGGGATCTCAACGTCGCCGTTGAGGAAGGAGATGGCTTCCGTTAGAGACCTTACCGGGATGACCTCAATTCCATCGATGAGGGATGCCTCATGGGCGTTCTCAAGGGGAACTATCAAGCCTCTGTACCCCTTTTTCTTTGCCAGTATGGCTGCCGAAAGGGTTCCCCTTACTCCCCTCACGTTCCCCTCAAGCCCGACCTCCCCCGCTATCAGGTAGTCATTGATTTTCCTGTCTGAAACGATGTTCTGAGCTCTCAGTATCGAAACGCATATGGGAAGGTCGTATATTGTTCCCTCCTTCCTCAGGTCTGCAGGGGCAAGGTTTATGACGATCCTCTTTGATGGGAACGTGTATCCCGAGTTGATTATCGCTGACTTTACCCTCTCCCTGCTCTCCTTTACGGCGGAGTCGGGAAGACCGACGACGGTTATTGATGGAAGCCCCCTTGATGCGTCAACCTGAACGGATATGGTTATGGCTTCAATCCCTAAGAGCGTGTAGCTTTTTGCCTCTGATATCATGGAGAGATTATAACAGAATGGTCGGGGCGACCCGACTTGAACGGGCGACCTCTGGCCCCCCATGCCAGCGCGCTACCAGGCTACGCCACGCCCCGACTACGGTAAATATATGACTTAAGGCTCGATTGTCATTATCGCTTCGTCCGGGTTTATCTGATCACCCTCGCTAACGTAAATCCTTGCAACCTTTCCGCTGATGGGAGCGTGAACCTCGTTCTGCATCTTCATGGCTTCAACGATGGCAACGACATCCCCCTCGTTAACGCTGTCCCCCTCCTTAACCCTTATCTCAACGACCTTTGCAGGCATTGGAGATGTAACATCCCCCTCCTTGACCGCCTTTGGCCTCTTTGAGCTGCTTGCAAGCTCACCGCTTATCTCAACCTCACCGGCAGTTGGAACAACCTCAACCAGCGGCTCAACCATAACCTCCTCAAGGCGGCCATCAACCTTTATGAAGTAGGGTTTCTTCCCCTCAGACTTGTGTCCGATTCCCGCAATCTTGACGTGGTACGTTTCGCCGTGAACGTTTATCATGAACTCTGTAGGGGCAAGGGGCTGAGGGCATGCCGTTTCCCTCTCAAGCTCATTTGCAAGGTCCTCCTCCGATATTGCCGGTATCTCTCCCCTCTCAACCTTCTCCCTCCACTCGAAGAACTCCCTTGCAACCTGAGGGAAGAGGCAGTATGAGAGGACGTCCTCCTCGCTCCTTGCAAGCTCCCCTATCTCCCTCCTGCACTTTTCAAGCTCGGGTTCGAGGAGGTCTGCCGGCCTGCACGTTATCGGCTGCTCATTACCGAGGACCTTCCTTATTATCTCCTCCTTTATCGGGGATGGGGGATTTCCGTAAAGCCCCTTCACGTAGTTCTTCGTCTCCTGAGTGATCATCTTGTACCTTTCACCTGCAAGGACGTTGAGGACTGCCTGAGTTCCAACGATCTGGCTCGTCGGCGTAACGAGGGGAGGGTATCCGAAGTCCTCCCTTACCCTCGGGACCTCCTTGAGGACGGCATCCAGCTTATCGAGGGCTCCCTGCTCCTTAAGCTGGTTCACAAGGTTGGAAATCATTCCCCCCGGTATCTGATGTTCAAGGACTTCAGCATCAACTCCCTTGAACTCTATGTCATACTTGGCGTACTTTTTCCTGACCTCCTTGAAGTACCTTGCTATCTCCTCTACCAGCTCCACGTTGAGGTCGTTCTCATAGCCGAACTCCGAAAGTGCGTAGGCCATCGTCTCAGCGGCGGGGTGTGATGTGTCCGAAGCCATCGTTGATACCGCAACGTCAAAAATCTCTGCTCCAGCCTCGGCAGCCTTGAGGTGTGCCATCTCCGCAAGCCCGCTCGTGCAGTGGGTATGGATGTGAATGGGAAGCCCGACCTCCTCCTTTATCGCTTTTACGAGGGAGTAAGCCCTCTCGGGTGAGAGCAGCCCCGCCATGTCCTTTATCGTTATGATGTCGGCTCCCATCTCCTTCAGCTCCGATGCAAGCTCGATGTAGAGGTCGTCCGTGTGGACGGGGCTTATCGTGTAGGATATTGCACCCTCAACGATTTTCCCGCACTCCTTCACGGTCTCAATTGCGGTTTCAAGGTTCCTGAGGTCGTTGAGAGCGTCGAAGATCCTGAAGACGTCGATGCCGTTCTCGGCAGCCTTTCTCACGAAAGCTTTGACAACGTCATCGGGGTAGTGCCTGTACCCTACAAGGTTCTGACCCCTGAGGAGCATCTGTAGCTTTGAGTTTGGCATGAGCTCCCTCAGCTTCCTGAGCCTCTCCCAGGGGTCCTCCCTAAGAAACCTCAGGCAGGTGTCAAACGTTGCTCCTCCCCAGACCTCAACGGACCAGTACCCGGCGCTGTCTATCTTCGGAGCTATCTCAACCATATCCTTCGTCTTCATCCTCGTGGCAAAGAGGGACTGGTGGGCATCCCTCAGGGTGACATCGGTAAACCTAATTTTCCTTCCCATTGTTCCTCCTAAAGTCCATGGTGGGCTGCAATAGCAGCCGATATGGCGAGCGCTATTATCTCGGGATCGGTCTCCTTGATGAACGTGAACTCCTTTATCTTCCTGTCTATGAAGGAGGTGTCGAACCGCTTGTGGATGAACTCCGGGTCGTTAACTATCTTCTTGAAGAAGGGGATGGTTGTTGGAACTCCCCTTATTACAAACTCCTCAAGTGCCCTCCTTGACCTCCTTATGACCTCATCCCACGTCCTTCCCCAGACGATCATCTTTGCAAGCATGGAGTCGTAGTAGGGGGGTATGGTGTAGCCCTTGTAGACAACGCCGTCTATCCTTATCCCGATTCCTCCCGGTGAGTAGTAGGCGGTTACCGTTCCCGGGGAGGGGACGAAGTCCTTTGAAGGGTCCTCCGCATTAACCCTGAACTGGATGGCAAAGCCGTAAAGGTTAACGCTCTTCTGGGAGAATGAGAGGTTCATTCCGGCGGCAATCCTTATCTGTTCCTGAACGATGTCTATGCCCGTTACCTCCTCCGTCACCGTGTGTTCGACCTGAAGCCTCGGGTTGACCTCCATGAAGTAGAAGTTCCCGTGTTTGTCGAGGAGGAACTCGAACGTTCCGACGCTGTAATAACCGATCTCCCTTGCAGCCCTTGTGCATATCTCTCCCAACCTCTCCCTCTGTCTCTTTGACAGGACGGGGGAGGGGGCTATCTCTAAGACCTTCTGGTGCCTCCTCTGAAGGGAGCAGTCCCTCTCACCCAGGTGAACGACGTTCCCGTACCTGTCAGCGACTATCTGAACCTCAATGTGCCTGGGTTCCTCGATGAACTTCTCTATGAATACCTCACCCTTCCCGAAGGCAGCCTCAGCCTCCTGAATGGCTATCTTGAACTGACTCTCAAGCTCCTCCTCGCTCCTTGCAACCCTCAGCCCCCTTCCGCCCCCTCCGTGGGCAGCCTTTATCATGACGGGGTATCCTATCCTCTTTGCTGTATCCTTCGCCTCATCAAGGTTCTCTATCGGGGAGTCGCTTCCCTCGGCAACCGGAACACCGAGACTCTTCATGAGCTTCTTTGCCTCTATCTTGTTCCCGAATACCTTGAGGTGTTCCTCCGAGGGTCCGATGAACTCAACGCCGTTCTTCCTGCAGTAGCTTGCAAAGTCGGGCCTTTCCGATAGGAAGCCGTACCCGGGGTGTATTGCCTGCGCCCCAACCCTCTTTGCAAGGTCAACTATCTTGTAGTGGTTAAGGTATGCCTTTATGGGGTCGCCATGGATCAGGTAAGCCTCATCGGCCTTCTTGACGTGAAGGGAGTTTACGTCAGCCTCCGAGTATATGGCGACGGTCCTTATCCCCAGCTCCTTGCAGGCTCTGATTATCCTCGTTGCAACCTCACTCCTGTTTGCTATGAGTATCTTCTTAAACATTCAAGCCTCCGAGAACGGCCAGAAGAGCTCTCAAAATCAGGTTTGCGTAAACTCCCGCAACGGCATCGTCAACGGTTATCCCGAAACCGCCGGGGAGCTTCTCAAAGAGCCTAATTGGATAGGGCTTCATTATATCAACTGCCCTGAATATTGCAAAAGCAAGTACAACGTTCAGGATGGACGCATCCATTCCGAGAAGCGATACCTCCATCCCCAGTATCTCGTCTATCACGACGCAGTCAGGGTCGTCATCTCCGAGCTCCTTTGAGACCTTATCCGATGAGATTACGCTGAGGAGAGATGTCAGTGCTACTGCCACGAGCTGGTATATCGTTGAGTCGGGCCACAGGAGGTAGATCGCTGCGGCTGCAAGGAGT